>CAUJKL010000966.1 GCA_963204995.1 Planctomycetota bacterium
CATCGTCTGGCCCCACGAATTCAGGACGACCACGAATTGGATTTTGATATCACTCTATTTTCCCACTACCTCATCGAGAATCCGCTGAATCCCAGAGTTTTCGGTTCTTGGATCAGGAGTTCTGGGGTTGCGCTATGGGCGTGAGTCGCGATTCTCAACGTCTACCCGATGAATTGGCAGGAACGACGTAATCCCGATGTGGGTTCCGGCAAAACTACATCGGTGTTGCCCCCAACAGAGGCATTCACGCAATCGGCAAGTTATTATTGTCTGTCTCCACGGCGCTGGTATTTCAGAAGTGCTAGTTAGTGGAGTAGACACACCCCTTCGTGAGGAACTGCTTCGCATGTCGAATAGTGTTGTCGTTAGTGTCGACTCCTTGATCATTGGCCGTTCGCTCCCCTGTCCGATCCATGATCGTGAGGGCACATTGTTGCTGGCGAAGGGCGAATTGCTGACGGCGGATCGCAAACGCCGGATGCTCGCCCGCGGTACGAAAGAGGCGGTTGTACCGTGCGAGTTTGCTTCGCGGATAGCCTTCTTCGGAAGCAATCCAGGCGAAGTTGAGAAATACGAACTCGAACTTAACCAATTCGTCGACGAAGCCATCCGGACGGGAAGATTTAAGGTCAGCAACTCTGGGCCGGCCGTGGCAGAACGCGTCGTAGATCGCGGCTGCAACAACTACAGTGCAGCTCACGTCGAGGCCACCCAAGAACAACTGGAATACGGCAGCACCGTGCTCGAAGGAGTTTTGTCCAATGTCGCACAGATTGGGAAGCTCGAATCGAATGGCCTGCAACAACTCACCAACTCGTGGTCCGAACTGCTAGTGAGCGATATTGGCGGCAGCTTGAATACGGCGCTGGCCTATCGAAACGACGATGGCTTGATCTCGCATGCCATGAAGATGGCAACCCTTGGCATGGCTATCGCCATCGACATGAAATTCGACGCCAAGAACGTCGCGGTCGTAGGAGTCAGCGGCCTGCTCGCCGATATCGGCATGGCACAGATTCCAAAGGAGCTTCGCGACGCGGAGCACCGCTTGTCTGCCAATGAGTTTGCCCAGGTTCAGCGGCACGTGCTCTATACCGCCAACTACGTCGAACGGATCCCCGAGATTCCTGACCTGGCCCGCGTCGTGGTGTATCAAATCCATGAACGTCCCGACGGTTCCGGGTATCCGCGTGGGCGTTCCGCCAAGACGATTCATCCGTTTGCAAAAATTCTGAATGTCGCCGATGCTTATGTTGCGATGACCACGGCGAGACCCTTTCGGCGGCCAATGATGCCCTATCTGGCCATGAAACAGTTGTTGGCGATGATACCTCGTCGGCATGCAGACAAAGACGTGGTGCGATCGATTTTGCATGTATTGTCGCTGTTTCCCATCGGCAGCTACGTCACTCTGTCGGACGGCAGCGTCGCCCAAGTGATGCGTAGCCATCGTGAAGATTACATGTCCCCACTCGTCGCCCGCGTTCAGAACGCCGAGGGAGATGCGGTCAGTCACGACGACGATGAATTGCTGATTGATCTTGTTGAATCGGAGTTATTAGTGGTGCAAGCTTTGCCTCGACCCGGCAGCGACCAGTTGCCTCTCGATGACGACAATGTCGCTTCGACGTTAGATCTTTGTTATGCCGAGGGGGTACACTGATTCGTCACTTTTCTGTTATCCTCCGGTGGGTGTTTAACTTATCCCGCCAATCTTGAGGAGTACGGTTGTTGACAGAGCGAATCTCGAATGTGCCGTGTCCGGGATGCGCGTGCCTGTGCGATGATGTGGCATTGACGTTCGAGGACGGCGAATTGGCTAACTTCGAGCCTCGCTGTGAATTGGGAGAGCGGTGGTTTCGAACTCACCATCAAGCCATTCCTTCCACTGCTGAGATCAATGGACAGCCAGTCAGCTTGGACGAAGCTGTTCGTTATGCCGCCAATCTCCTTCACGCGGCGGACTACCCGCTCATTTACGGACTCTCTCGCAGTGCGACGCCGGGGCAACGTGCGGCCGTAGCATTGGCAGAACGAATTGGCGCGGTCATCGACACCACGGCGTCACTGTGTCACGGCCCGTCCATCATGGCGATTCAAGAAGTCGGCGAAGTCACTTGCACGTTGGGCGAGGTTCGCAATCGAGCTGACTTGATCATCTTTTGGGGCTGCCATCCGGCCGAGTCGCATCCACGCCATGCGGAACGCTACGCGTCGCACGCTCGCGGCAAGTACACTTCGAATGGGCGAGCCGATCGTACGATCGTCATGGTGGGCGACGCGAAGCAAGTCCATCAGTGGCGACTCGATCCAAGCGGTGCCAAGCCAGACATTGTCATTCCAGTGGAAGCCGGCAAAAACTTCGAAACTTTGTCGATGCTGCGCATGATGTTGCGAGGGGTTGCCGTTCCCGATGCCTCCGATGAATTGCGGCAATTGCTGGAACTTATGCGAGGCTGTCGATACGGCACGGTTTTCTTTGGCCTGGGAATTGCCGAGACCAGCATGTGGGATGGACAGCCACACCAGAGTATCGGGCACATCAATGTGGCGGCACTCTTGCAACTGGTTGCGGAGCTGAACTCCGTGACTCGCTTCACCGCGCGACGCATGCGGCTGCAAGGCGACGTATCCGGCGCGGACAATGTGCTGTGTTGGCAGACATGCTATCCGTTTGGCGTCGATCTATCGCGTGGATACCCGCGTTACAATCCGGGCGAGTACACGGCCAACGAGGTGTTGGGCCAGGAGAATACTGACGTTTGCCTGTTGGTTGGCGCTGAGACCGTGCCCTACTTTTCCGACGCAGCCAGGCAACATTTGCGGTCGATCCCGACCATCGTCTTGGACTATCCAGGAGTGCCGCTCGAATTTGTGCCCACGGTGCGATTCACCACCGCAGTCTATGGCTTGCACGCTCGCGGCATCGCGTATCGCATGGACAACGTACCCATCATGCTCAAAGCACCGGTGATGCGAGATTCTCCGACCGACGAGCGAGTTCTCAACGACATCCTCGACTGCTTGGATGGAATTGATGTGCAACCCTGCTCCCAAAGACTTGACCAACGCGAAATCCGCGTTTAATCTCGCTGTTGCCGTATTACTTGCATTCGCAGCACGCACAGGGCACGATGTCCTTGCCAAGTACTTGTCGTCGTGGGAATTCCGGCACCATTAGTCCGAAGGACTTTAACAACATCGCCCAGGGTCGCGCGGCGCACCCTGGGATTCATCGAACAAAAACACCGAGGAACCCTGAAAGGGTTCGACAAGGATGACGCTGTGAAACCCCTTCAGGGTTTGAAATCTTTTTATGGAAGTAACCCAGGGTGCGCTGCGCGACCCTGGGCTATGTTGTTTAACGGCTTCGCCGTACAAACAAATGTAACAATCCCATCGATGGGTCGCGTAAACATGTGGGTAATGACAAGTGCTAAAGCACGGGCCTAATACCGGCTATGCCGGAAAATCCAGCGAGCTGGGTTGAAAGTAGCCACCTACAAAACGGTAACGCTCCCGGGCGAAACAACGGTAACTGACAAACAAAGGCGACGATGTATGTTCCGACAATTGTCATTGGCAAATCTGTGCTTGTTACTATGCGTTCCCTGGTCGCCGGTTCTGGCGACCGATTCAGAATCCCATCGGAAAGTTGTCCTGGAGACACCTGGACTTGTGGCGTTCTGGGACTTCGTGAAACGCGAACCGAAAGGAGAACATCGATTCACCGCGCACGTCCCACCCACCGCAACGAATGCGTACCCGTTAGACGCAGCTAACTACGTTCGCGAATTCTGGGGCGATGGGCGGCAAGCAACCTATGCAGACTTTCCGTTGTTAGGCGACGGACCGTTTGGACAAGCCATCCGAATACGAGCAGAGTCTGATCCGGACTTTCGACCTTTTCTGTATGTACCACGGTCTCGTTTGCATGATACGCCGCTGGATATCAAAGGCCCGGGCAAATCGGTAACCGTTGTCGTGTGGGCTATTCGTGAAGGTGGTAATCACGCACTCGCAGGGATCTGGCACGAGGGCACGGATCTGAAACAGTCGACGACCGATAGCGTCAAGAAGGTGGAGCGTGGTCAGCGCCAGTACGCCTTGTTCGCTGGGTTGAACAAGGCGGGAAGTGCCTGCGGTCATGTCTCGGAAAACGGTGCCGGTTCGTTTCTGAACAAGTACGCGCTGCACAAGTGCAACTCGTTGCAGCAGTCGCCAAGCGTTTCAGCCGATTCCCCCGCCGACAAACTCGCCGAATCTTGGCAGTGCTTTGCCATGACATTTGACGACTCGATGGATGAAATTACCGGCTGGCTCAACGGTGTGTCTGGGGAACGCTGGCTCGACAATCCGAAATCCGATGGTCTCATTTCGTACGCCTACAACGCATACATGCAGGGTCACTACCATCGAACGCTCGGAATCCAACAAGGTGAAGATGCGGATTTTCCCACGGCCCAGTTCTACAATCCGCCAGAAGACGAACCTCTCGAGGTGAGGGTGATCCGCGAACAAGGCGATCAACGCATCGAGCATCGTCGTTATCGATACACGAAAGTTCAGGTCACTCTGGCCAAGATGCCGGATGGCAAATTCGCGGAGACGACTCGAGACCTGGTCGCACTTCGTCTGAATCCCTGGTGGTATCCGCACGGAATTTACAGTCCACCTGATCCAACGAGCGGAGGCCCTTTTACGATCGGCCGAGTCATTCATAGCGGTCGCAGCGTTGGATTTACCGGCTGGATCGGCGGCGTCGCAGTCTTTGATCGTGCTCTGACCGAACACGAATTAAAAGAATTGGCCGCTTGTGCGAATTAGCAAGCTCGTGATCTCTGTGCGGAGTTTGAAAAAGATCCGTCCCAAATGCCACCGGCTCGCCCGGTGGTTGATTACGTTCATTGCTACAGCAGCGGGGCCGATTGAACATCAAATGCCACGGTCCCGGTAGGGACGGCCCTTGCGAGCCGCCCCCTGGACGGATCCGTACATGATGGAATTACCTCATACGGCTCTTGCCTTGGGTGTGAACGGTCGAAAATCGGTCTTCCGGATAAGGATGTAGGATTCGGGGTTTGGGAAACC
>CAUJKL010000967.1 GCA_963204995.1 Planctomycetota bacterium
CTCAACTCGCACCTCTAACCCCCCACCTCTCAACTCGCAACTCTCAACACTCAACTCGCAACTCTCAACTCTCAACTCTCAACCACGGAACCCGCCTTACAAGGGAATCGAATCATGGGGATGCGTCTAGAAGTTCTGCAATACTTCGACGAGTCAAATCGTTCGTTGGTGCATCGTATTCCGCCACAAGGATCGGCAGATATCAAGCTCGGCGCGCAGCTGATTGTGCAAGAGAATCAAGAAGCGGTGTTCTTTCGCGACGGCAAGGCGATGGACCGCTTTGGACCGGGGCGTCACACGTTGACGACGATGAACGTCCCCATCCTGACGCGGATTCTGACGATCCCGTGGGAGCAGTCTCCGTTTCAGGCTCAAGTCTACTTCATCGGCAAGCAGACGTTCCTCGACCAAAAATGGGGCACGCGCCAGCCCATCATCGTTCGCGACAATGACTTTGGCATGGTGCGACTGCGCAGCTTCGGCAAATTCTCCATGCGAGTTGTCGATGCTGAAGTCTTGCTCAACACGCTGGTCGGGACTCAAGGCAAATACACGACCGACGAAGTCACGTCGTACCTCAAGGATCTGATCGTCTCTCGCATGACGGATGTGTTGGGAACGCTCGGCATCAGCATGCTCGACCTGCCGGCACGCTTTGATGAGATCGGTGCCGCAACACGCGTTCGAGTTGGTGAAGAATTTGGCAAGTACGGGTTGGAGCTAGTCGACTTTTTTATCAACTCGATCACGCCTCCCGAAGAAGTGCAAAAGGCCATCGACGCGCGGAGCAGCATGGGCGCGATTGGCGATCTGCGTTCGTTCACGATGTACCAAGCTGCCAACAGCATGTCGAAGATGGCCGAGCGTGGGGGAGGCGGGACGGGCGGCGACGCCATGGGAATGGGGATGGGAGCGGGCTTTGGCATGATGATGCCCCAGATGATTCGCGAAGCGATGCAGGGCCTACAGCCAACTTCCGGGGGCAGCACCTCCCCAGTCGCAGTTCCGACTAACGCCAGTACAACTCCACCGGCAGCGGGCGGTTTGAATTTCGACGCGTTGTCATCTTCGACAACCGATCCCAAACAGCTTGTTCGCACGGTGTTGCAATCCATTCAGGAAGCAAGGATCGACGAGCAAGGTGATCTGTGGAACGTGAGCATTCCGATTGGCTCACTTCGCAAGCAAACGGTCGCGATCGATTTCAGCCGTCGCGACGAGGGAGGGCACGCCATCATCGCTTACTCAGCGACGTGCGGTCCGGCAACTCCGCAGAATGCGTTGTTGCTGCTCCGCTTCAACGAGCAGATGGTTCACGGTGCCTTTGCCGTCAAACAAACATCGTCGGGAGACATGGTCGTCGTGCAAGCCAACCAACTCGCCGACACTGCCGATCCATTGGAGATTACGAGGCTCGTCACCGCCGTCGCCTGGCAAGCCGATCGCGCGGAGGAAAAGCTGACCGGTGGAGATCAATACTAAGGTCGCTCGGCAGAGCAGATCATTTCAAAGGCACCGGGTCTGAAAGCAGCTTCGAAGGACCGCGGACAATCGGCGTTTGCTGGTATCCCAGATCGACAAGGTTCGCGGACGCACGGTCGCACAGTTCCTGGAAACTGAGACCGGGTTGTTGCCGCAAGATGTTGACGACGGAGTAAGTAAACGCGCCATAGGAAGTCGCGCCCTGCCGGTACTCGAACGCCAGTTCTTCTTCCTGGCAAGCTTGAAAGATGATTGGCATGAAGGGGCCTAAGTGATCCTGCTCTTCTCGCATCTTGTCAAAAGCAGAGCGTGATAGCGAACGCAACTCGGCGGCTCCTCCGAGCTTTTCCACGCCTCCCGACGAGCCCACGAACCTCGCCTTACTCGCATCGACATTAGCCACCCGGTCGCCAGTCGTTATTCCGCCCAATGCCCGTTCTGACCACATTCGCCGAGACGGTTCCCACTTCATCATGCGATGTCGAATATCGTCTGGCGGATCGATTCCCTTGGCGCGATGCGCGCCCAGCCGATGCATGCCGCCCGAATGGCAACAGTCAAAAAACATCAAGAACTGACACTCATAGGGAAGTTGACTGTAAAGCTCATAGATCTGCTTGTCGGTGACGGCCTTCTCCGTCGTCCAGTCGAAGTCATGAGGCACCAGGCATTCCAGCATGCGATCAACGATTTCGATATCGTTGTAGGTCGGCATTTGCGCACCGTGTCCGCTGTAATAAAACACCAGCTGATCGCGCGGGCCAGCACCGTCGACCAACCACTCGAGTCGCTCGCGGATTGCGTCTGCGGTCGCCCGCTCATTCAGCACCAGCCTGATGTCGGCAGGATCGAATCCCGCTTCCTGAATCACTTCGCTGAACAGATAAACGTCGTTGACGCAACCCTCCAGATTCGCCGCCGGGTTCGCGTAATTATTGATGCCGACGAGCAGCGCGCGACGCCGCGGTTCGGTTACTTCCTTTTCAAACCACGCCCGAGTCGTCTCGAACCCAAATTCGATTCCGTCTTTGGTCTGATGAGCCCGGACGAGCGGGCCCCACGCATCGGTAATGGCTTGACGGTGACCTAAGTACTTGACGGCATCGTGGTCGCCAAATCCCGGTAGATCAAACTTCGTGACGACTTGGCGAAAGTTCGCCGACGACAACCGAATCGGCGCGGTGAAGATATCGTCGTCGGGATTGTACAAGTGATACCACTGCTCTGCCGGGATCTCTTCGATTCGCCCCGCACGAAGATTTCCCAAGACAAAGCGATTGGCGATCTGAGAACCGAACGAAATGAAAGCCCGCCCAGCGATCCAGTCTTTGAGCTTTGGATCGGAGAAGGTGTCGTAGGCGACCAGCGCGCCCAGGCTGTGAGCGACCACGATATGCGGATCGAAGTTGCTTATCGAATCGCTTAATCGAGCGCGAGTCTTCTCGCGAAGCCTTTCATTCTCGACCCATTGCACGACCATGCCCGCAGTCCAGCGCACGCGTTCGCTGATATTCGAAAAGAGACTCCGGCTGCGATGTTGCCGCAAGCCGAACAAGCTGCCGGTCAACTTCGCGACCGCCTCCAGCGTGCCCCACACGGTGATCTTTTCATGATCAAAGAGGTCGTCGTACATGCAAAACTCGACATCCACATTTTGCTTGCCGACAACCTGCTTGACGGACGACGCAATGGCTTGCGTCCAGTCGTCTTGCCAGCTCAAGTCGCCAAAGTGATTCCCCACGCCATGTACTGCCAACACCCGCAACGTTTCTGCCAATGTTGATCTCTCTTTTAATTGGGAACGAAGAGCCGCAACTTGACGTTCCGTGGCAATCTGAGACGCCCCATTCGCTGTAGTATAACCAATCGAAATAACGCCGTCAAATCTCGTCGACCGATTAGATTGACATTAGACACACGGGCATTTAGGCTGCTCGCAAGACGGCAGTTTTATCTCACTTTGAAAAAAGGATTTTCGATGACAGCAATCGACCACGGTCGTTGTCCGATGCAGTGCATCATTCCGCCCTACATGACGGATCACATGGTGGAACACGGTGACGAGGAGACGCGGCGCCGCAGCCTCGAGTTGATAGCTGAATCTTCCAACGTCCGTGGCCAGCGCGAGGTCCGCGCTTCGATCCCACAGGTCAGTACGCGAGCCCTGACAATTGGCCGCAAACAGATCAGCATTTTCGACGCCCAAGGACAACGGAGCACAACGAGCCGAGTTCGGCGGAAAACGGAGAGCGACCCAGACACTGGCGATGCTGCCGTCGATGATATCTATCGAGGTCTGGATGCAGCCTATGAGTGCTTTCTCCAGCACTATCAGCGCAGATCGTTCGATGATCGAGGCATGTTAATAGACGCGACCGTTAACTATGGCCAAAACTTCGGCAACGCATTTTGGGATGGAGAGAAGCTTGTATTTGGCAACGGAAACGGAAAACAGTTTAACCGTTTTTCGGGTGCTCGCGACATCATTGCGCATGAATACACGCACGGTGTCATCCAGCATTCGGCAAAGCTGGTGTACCAGGGCCAATCTGGTGCATTGAACGAATCTTTGGCCGATGTCTTCGGGATTCTTATCAAACACTTCTCGGATGGGATCACGGTCAGCGAGTCGGATCCAGAGAATGATGATTCGAAGTGGTTGATAGGTGTCGGAATACTGATGCCGTCGGTTTCGGGAAGAGCTCTTCGCTCCATGCTGAGACCGGGGACCGCTTACCAGGATCCCGTGCTCGGTGTCGATCCTCAGCCAGACCACATGAGTGGCTACAAGAAAACCGATGCGGATAAGGGCGGTGTACATATCAACTCAGGAATACCGAATCGTGCGTTTGCGCTGACAGCTCGCGCCATCGGTGGCAAAGCCTGGGAGAGACCGGGCGAGATTTGGTATCAAGCAATGTTGCAGCTGAAGAGTGACGCGCAGTTCGTGGACTTCGCGAACGCGACCGAACGATACGCAGGCGAGAAGTTTGGCTTCAACTCCAAGGAATACGGCGCTGTCGCCGCCGCCTGGAGCCAAGTCGGCGTGAAACTATCGCGTCAACTTGCCGGCACACGCTCGCTGGGCTCGGCTGTCGGGGCGGACGCAGATTTCGATGCAATTATTCAACGCGTGGCAGAACAGTTGGGTAAGAAGCTCGTGGAAGTTGTTGCTGCCGAGTTGAGACGTGACGGTGCGTTACTGTTGCGGGAAGGTGACGCCGCTTCCAAGCCGGTGATCTCCAAGAAGAAGGTTGCCGCTAAGAAACAGTCGCCAGCCGAGCCCGTTCCAACACAGAAGCGAAAAACCAAAAAAAGGACGGCGAAAAAGAACTCATAAACGAGTAAATCGTGAGGGTTTCATCGAACCATGCGAATCAAGCTCGAAGTATCGGGAGGAGTCGCCGGAATGCAACTGCCTGCGAAAGAGGTAGATTGCTCCCAGTTGGATGAAGTCACGGCAACTCGTTGGAAACAAGCCCTCGAGCACGCGAACCTCTGCGCGCTTGCCCGAACGAGTCTCAGCGACAAAGGTTGTGACTTAACGCAATACACAATTACTGTGGAAGACGGATCGAAATTGCATCAAGTCACATTCGATGACCTGACGATGACCGAACCGCTCAGCGAAATCGTCGAGCGGTTACAAGCTGAATGATAGCGCACTCGCGAACCGTCATTTGACTAAGTCGCTCAACTTTTCCAGGCGGTCTTCGCTGACCCAGTACGTCCCCGCATCGGCATACGTCGGATGGACTTGGAGGCGTCCGTTCGTTGCAGTGCCTTCCACTCTCAAGAACTTGCCCTTCGCCCATGTGTCAGCATGCTGCGCGTTGTTGGCTGCGTCGGAGGTAGTAAAGGGTTTGAGGTCTTGAGACAAGCGGTGTGTCGCGCCAGTTGCATTCATCGCCGTCTTGATTTCGCGACCGTCCAGATCCTTGTTTAGTTCCTCTTTCAGCTTGTTAAACCGCTCGTCGATCTTACCTGCAATCTTTGCGTCGATATCTCCGAGTTGACTCTTTACGGCTGCTTCAATCAGGCTGCCAACTTCCTTCTTGGTTGCGAACTCGTTGTTGACACGATTGGCGTTAGCTTCTTGGCCAACCTTCAGTGCTTCAATCGCTTCGGTGTTCCGTTGGATCTGTTTCACGGCCTCCGAAAGGCTGCTGACCGATTCGGTCAGTTTATCGATTTTGGTTTCCAGGGCAGTCGTATTTTGGCGTTCACCACCACTACCAGCGCGCTTTAAGAGCACTTCTAGGAGGCTGGCGGCGTCGATGGAAATAATGCTCTGACTCGGATTGTTGCTGGGCGTCGATGAGGGCGAGCTGCTGTAGGATGAACTCCTACATTTGTGGCAATGTCCAAACAAACCACAGGACTCCGCTCGCTCGGTAACTGAGGCGACCAACGCTGTCGCCAACACAAACGCTCCACAGAGTGACTTTGCTTTCATGATCTCGCTCCCAGTGCTGTGTTGAGATGCTGCCCAAAAGTTAGGCGATAAGGGCAACTTTT
>CAUJKL010000968.1 GCA_963204995.1 Planctomycetota bacterium
TGCCTCAAGCCCCGATAGGGGCGACACAGTGGGCGCGCAGTGCGCTATGTCGCCCCGATCGGGGCTTCGGGCTGATATTGATGCGATTCCGGGGCTTTACAGCCCCGGCAGAGGTTGTACCGACCGGGCACACGCCGAAGGTGGGTCGGGGCCGAAGAAGGTTGTGCCAGGGGCGTCGTACGGAATTTGTTTCGGGACTGCTGCTACCGTACTCGGCCACGGTGGTTCGCCGCAGGATTACTTCGGTTTCGATCGCGTACCGGGGTCGATGATGCCGTTATCCGCTGGGAGACGTCATCGCCGAGAAAGCCATTCGACTGATCGGCGAGAATCTCGTGCGAGCCGTCAACGAACCGAAAGATCGCGCAGCCCGCGACAACGTGGCTCTCGCATCGACATTGGCCGGCATCGCCTTTTCGAATTGTGGCGTGGCGCTGGTTCACGCGTTGGAGTATCCGATGGGCGGCACGCTGCATTGTTCGCACGGAGAGGTTGTGAAAAAATCGTGGGATAGGCTTCCAGCCTGTCAGAAATACGGGGAAAATGACAGGCTGGAAGCCTATCCCACCCAATAAAATCACAGCCTCGGAGCAGGGAACGGGCTGCTGTTGCCGTTTGTGATGCGATTCAACTTGCCCAAGCGAAAGGCCAAGTTCGCAAAGATCGCCGAACTGCTCGGCACGAGTGCGAGTGCCGATGTCGATGCACAGGCCGAACGTGCGATCACCTCCATCGAACAACTCAAACGTGACATTGGGATTCCGGAAAAAATCCGCGACATCGGTGGCACGGAATCGCAACTTCCCACGTTCGCGGAAAAAGCGTTCGCCATCAAACGCCTGTTGTGGGTCAACCCACGAGAAGCCAGCCTGGAAGATCTGCACGGGATACTCAATCCGCGTTGTAAGATCGAGCGGCGGTTCCTCTTGCCTCACGCGGCGCGTCGATAGAGCCGTGCATTGGCTTGCTTGCCGCAGTCATCCAATGCGGCGGTCTTTCGCAAGCAGTAGGCGATCTGTTGAGCTTTGGTACGCGGGATCTTCATGGCTTCCGCCAAGTGCCCCGTGTGAAAAGGATCGGGCAAGTCGCTCGGGATCAGCTTCAAGAGGTCGCGACGAGTTTGGAATCGCAGGATCTCATGCAGCTTGCTGAGTTTCTGGTCATCCACGACATGGTCTCGCTCGCGACGATAACGTCGACGCCCATGGCCTGGATACCGCCATTCTTCGATATCCACCAAGGGGACTTCCAGCGTCAGGTTGGGGTGCGGAAACGCGCTCGTGAAGTAGACCAACTCGTCAAAGAGATCGAGGATCGAACCGCGTTTCGGACTGAGGCGTCGTTCCACAACTCGCCCGCCTGGTGACTGTAGTTTCACCAAACGTTTGCCAATGACGATCGGCTTGACGACAAGCACCCGGTGCTTGGTCGTCAGATCCGCGACCTTATCTCGAATCGCCGCCAACGAGCCGTGTTGGATTTCGATCAGCTCGTTGTCGCAGACCACATCAATTCGATAGCGGCCCAGTTTCTGTTCAACTTCCGCGCCGTTGTCGGCATAAAGTTCTTTGAGCTGTTTATGAAGAGAGCTTTCCATCGGCCCGCCGAATGCGAAAAGAGATGTAGATCTCTGTTCGTATCGGTCGCTCGACGCCACGACTTCGGCGGGAATACGAAGAATACTGCTAGCAGAGAGGCATCGTCGCAATGCGAATTGGCCCGTCCCAAAGATTGGAGTGCGCAGTGAATTGAGCCAGTTCGAGTCGTAGGGTCCAAGGAATCACTCACCATCGAAGTGAATCGAGTGCGAAGGGTCTTCCGCCACCCACACACCCGTCTCCCACGCGATCTCACCGACGTATCTGGCCATTGTCGTGCGACATGGGAAAGCCGTCACGTTGATCAGCCCAACCTTGGGACGTGTGTACAAGTTGATCATCGAGCAGCGCCTGAGTAGGCTCGGAACATCCCATTGCCCACTGCCCTAATGCGATAAGATTCTCACGGCGGGGATACTTCATGAGCCTGAGATCGGTGGCGTTCACCTGAGTATGGCCGTTGAAGCGGCGAGAATTCACGTCGACAGCGGTCGTGTTGAGATACGCCGCCAGCCCGTATGCCAACGGTTCCGGCAAGCCATGCTTCGCTTCATGGAATACGTTGAGATGGTTCTCGAAGCCCAACACGTCGGCCTTCGGAAAGTCCTGCGGTCGAATGACACTCGCCATGATCCGACGTTTTTCTTCTTTCGATGAAAATCGTCGAACTACACAATAGAATCCGTTTGGGTAAAGCCATTTTTCGGTCTTAGCATTTCGGCGGATTGCATTCGGCTTCTTCGAGTCCGGCTGCGGCCAGTCGGTCCTGGACTCTTTGAAATGACAAGGGTAAAGCAATGGGACGGTCCCCGATTCTGGCATATCGGACAAATACTCTTTGAGTCGGAACTCCACGACGGGCCCCGTCGAAACCTTAATCCCGATTTGATCCAGTTCAGCCTGGAGCGCCGCAGAACTATCGAGGGCGTCGTGGTCCGGAGACGTGGGGATGTGAATGAATCGTTCGGAATCGGTCGGCGAGACGATTCGGGCGAACGCATACTCATGTTCCTCCAGGTCGTCGAAACTGGCGTCGCTGGAAGTCGTGACCGTCACGTTGTCCTGTGGCGATCGACGTTCCAACAGGATGATGACATTCTCTTGCAGCACCGCGTCCTTCTTGAATGCTTCCTTACGCGATGCGAAAAGGTGTATGTGCCGGATGGCGGTGCGTTTTAGAATGTACTCACGGAAAGGCCGGTAATAGGGACCGTTGCAAAAGCTTCGGGGAATGATCGCCACCAGTTGCCCGCCGTCCTCCAACAAGGAAACGGCCAATGCCACGAACGCCGAATACAGGTTGACGGTTTCGATGCCCGCATCTCGCAACGCCGAGCGGTGAGCCGAATCGCTCCGTATCTTCTTGTAGGGCGGGTTAAGGATCGCGTGCGTATACTTGGGCAGAGCTTTCGAGAAGAGACTTCCGTTAGTCGCGTCGACGGCAGTGTGTATGAAGTCATCACTCCAAATCGTCGACGTAACGGAATGTGATCGCGAATATCGATCGAGTGTCTTGGCCAATTGCGGGTGCAAGGCATCGTCGATCTCGAAAGCATCCACTTCGATTCGATCGAACTTCAATCCGCCGGAAGATAAGCGATCCAAAAACGCGGCGGATAGCGAGCCGACGCCAGCACCCGCATCGAGCAGACGGCAGTGATTTCTAGGACCTTCAGCAAACAAACCTGCCATGAACTCGGCAATACTAGCCGGCGTAAAGAACTGGCCGAACTGCGACTTCCTTTTCCGATCAGCGGTTTTCAATGCAGCCAACCTCGACTGTTCAAGTTCCGGGAGCAATTGTGTGCCTCCATGGCTTCGCTAGCTCAAGTTGCTATTCCGGTTCGATACCAAAATCTCGAATCGTCAGCAGCGATCGCAGCGGATAGCCTCGCTCCGCAAAAATCTCGGCGGCACCCGCTAGTCGATCGACGATCGAGATCACCCCGACAACTTTCAAACCAGCGGCCTCGGCCTTATCGATGGCCTTGAGCGAGCTGCCGCCGGTCGTAGTTGTGTCTTCCACGATCACGACTTTATCGCCCGATTTGACCGGGCCTTCGACGTCCTGTCCTTTGCCGTGTTCCTTCGATTCCTTGCGGACGATGAAGCCGCGGATCGGCTTGTTCTGCTGGCCCGCGACGGTGATCACGGCGGCAGTGATTGGATCGGCTCCAATCGCCATACCACCCACGGCGTCCGGCAGGTCGTCGCCGAGCAACTCTAGGATCCCTTCGGCGATCAAGTTGGCACCGCGCGGGTGCAGAGTCACCTTTCGGCAATCGAGATAGAACGACGCCTTTTTGCCTGACGCCAGTGTAAAGTCACCAAACTCAAGGGCGTGTTCACGGATCAATGCGATCAGGGCCTGTTTGTCGTACAAGGTTCTACTCCTGCTCAGTTCGTCTTGGAATTAGGCCGTTGATACCACGCTGGCTGCATGGCGAGAAGGGGCCAGTTGATGCGAATCT
This sequence comes from Planctomycetota bacterium, assembly GCA_963204995.1. Lineage (GTDB taxonomy): Bacteria > Planctomycetota > Planctomycetia > Pirellulales > Pirellulaceae. Next base: position 4,070 of record CAUJKL010000968.1, read on the forward strand.
TGTTGGGAATGGCCGACTGCGTTCTCGAATCCAGTCGTGAGCGATGAACGGATCAATGACGCTGTATTCAGGATTCTGGGGGCTAAGTTCGAGTTTTGCACTTTTTGGAGTGCGACGATTCATCGCCGCTTTGGTATTTTTCGACTTGGCGCCAATTATTCGCTATCCAATGTAAGTTGCGGTGATGCTGAAAAAGTGCTTCGCACTGGAGAGCAAAGCGGTGACAAGTCAC
>CAUJKL010000969.1 GCA_963204995.1 Planctomycetota bacterium
CGACTACGGCGACGCGCCGGATACCGGAGCCGGCACGGGCACAGGCAACTACCAGACGCTGTCGGTCAACGATGGGCCAAGCCACACGATCGTCTCTGGCTTGACGTTGGGCATTAACATCGATAGCGATGACGGCACGCTGCAAAACGTCGCAGCCGATGCCGACGATGTGGATGGGGATTCGGACGAAGATGCCGCGATCTATCCGGGCGATCTGCTAGGGGCGATTGGTTACGCTCCGTCGATCAGGTTGTGGGCGACCAATACCACGGGCAAGGCGGCGACGCTGGCCGGTTGGATCGACTATAACCACGACGGCTTGTTCGACAATACGACCGAACGCGCCACGATTTCGGTTTCGGGTGATACCACGGGCGAAGTCTTCACGCTGGAGTTTCCGACCGTTCCCGGCGGCTCGGGCGGTCAAACCTATGCACGGTTCCGATTGAGTACCGATGCCAGCTTTATTGCCAGTCCCAATTCGACGGGTACCGCCACCGATGGCGAGATCGAGGATTACGTCTTCACGATTCAGCCGCCCGTCACCATCGACAGCATCAGCCCCTCGTTGGACAGCGGCGTATTACCAGAGGGCACGACATCGATCGACGTGACGTTCAGTGCTTCGGTGCTGGGCGGCGCTGATCCGAACAACTACCAACTGCGCCGCGCGGGCGCGGACGGCTTGCTGCTCAGCAGCGACACCGTCATCTCGCCGACCAGCGTCACGATCAGCGGCCAAACCGCAACGCTCACGTTCCCGGCGCTCGTCGAGGACGTCTACCGGCTGACCGTACTCGACACGATCACCGATCTAGCAGCCAACTCGCTCGACGGGGACGCCGACGGCACGCCCGGCGGGGATTTCGTGCGGGACTTTGTCGTCAACCGCGACGTGGCGGGCGTGAACCTTGTTTCGAGACGTCACGAGTCGATTCCGCCGGGAGATTCCGGTGGCGGCCCGTCATCCACGAACGCTGGTTCCATCAGCGCCGTCGGACGTGAGATGGCCTTTACAAGCAGCGCCGATAACTTGGTGATCGGCGATACCAACGGCACCTCGGATGTCTTCCGTTATGACCGTCTGACAGGGGAAATTGTCCTGGTGAGCGTGCTGCCGGACGGATCAGGAAGTGGAAACAGCGTCTCGTCCAACCCGGTGATCAGCGCCGACGGCCAGGTCATTGCGTTTTCCAGCGACGCCAGCAACTTGGTGGGCAATGATTCCAATGGCACGCGGGACGTGTTCGCTCGCGATGTAGCTGCGGGGATCACCACGCTGGTGAGCGTCAGGTCGGACGGATTGGGAAGTGGAAACGGGTACTCGGCCGGCCCGGTGATCAGCGTCAATGGCCGGGTCATCGTGTTTAGCAGCAGCGCCGAAAACCTGGTGACCAATGATGGCAACGGCACGACGGACGTGTTCGCCCGCGACTTGAGTGCGGGAACCACCACGCTGGTGAGCGTGCGGTCGGACGGATCGAGAGGTGGAAACGCCATCTCGTTAGACCCGGTGGTCAGCGCCGACGGCCAGGTCATCGCGTTTACCAGCTACGCCAGCAACTTGGTGGCCAATGATTCCAATGACGCGCGGGACGTGTTCGCCCGCGACCTGAGTGCGGGAACCACCACGCTGGGGAGCGTGCGGATGGACGGATCGGGAAGTGGAAACGGCATCTCGTACAACCCGGTGATCAGCGCCAACGGCCAGGTCATCGCGTTTATCAGCTCTGCCAGCAACCTAGTGGGCAATGATTCCAACGGCTATGCGCAGGACGTGTTCGCCCGCGACCTGAGTGCGGGAACCACCACGCTGGTGAGCGTGCTGCCGGACGGATCGGGAAGTGGAAACGGTGCCTCGTCCAACCCGGTGATCAGCGCCGACGGCCAGGTCATCGCGTTTACCAGCGCCGCCAGCAACCTAGTGGTTGGGGACCAGAATTCTTTTTCGGACGCGTTCGTGTTTTCGTTCGGTACGGGCAGTGCGGGTAAGACGGTGCCGCTGACGACTCTGGGCGGCTTTGACTTCGACATCGACGTCGCGTATCTAGGCACCGGCCAACTTTTGCAAGGTACCGACAACGCCTTCGACGGTCTGAACCGGTTGCGTATTGCCACGACGGGGCTCGGCAATACCGATTTCGCTCCGACCGCCGCCGCCACAGTCGTCGATGGCGGCCGCACCGTGGGCACGGGCGCGCAGTCGGTGTTTGGCTTGGATGTGTTTCGCAAAATCACGGTGCCCGCCATGGGCGCCGAGGATTTCGCCCGCACCGTCGACGTTTTCCATAACCCGACCGGCGATGATATCACGGCGACCGTGACCATCGTCGGCAACCTGGGTTCGGATGCTCAAACCAACGTCTTCGCGACTTCCAGCGGCGATACGATCGTGGAGCCCACCGACCACTGGATCGGCACCGACGACAGCGACGCCAACGGCGGCACGCCGGCTCTCATCCACTACCTCCATGGCCCCGTCGGGCTCGTGCCCAGTTCCGTCGACGTGATCGAAGATAACATCACTTGGTCGTACAACATTACGGTCCCCGCAGGGCAGACCGTTCGTCTCGCCCACTTCACCATCGTCGCCAACGACCGTCAGACCGCGATCGATGCCGCCAATGCGATCGTCAAGAACACGGGTTTCGAGGGCGAAGCAGACCGCTACCTCAGCCCCGAGGAACTGACTTCGCTGGCCAATTTCCAATTCGAGCGTGACTTTGGCGACGCCCCAGATCGCTATCAGACCTTGGAGGCGTCGGGAGGTCCGTCGCACGTGATTTCATCCAGCTTGTATTTGGGATCTACGGTCACGGATGCTGACAGCGATGGCTTTGGTGACGGGATCGACAATTCGGGGAATGCAAGTGACGACGACGTGGAAGGCGACTCGCCAGACGACGAGAACGGAGTGGCTGATGCATTGACGTTGATCGCCGAACGAACGTCCTTCAGCGTCCATGTTCAATTGAACAACACGACCGGCGGCGACGCGCATCTTGTCGGCTGGATTGATTTCGACCGTAACGGATCCTTCGATCCTGAAGAGGCTGCGGTTGCCGTGGTCAGCGACGGGGCAACGGATGCCACGCTGACTTGGTCCAATATTGGGACGAGTGGTCCGAATATCGAGGTTGGCGAAACGTTCGCCCGCTTCCGGCTGACGACGGATGGGATCGATGGTAGCAATCCGGGCGGGCCGGCACCGAATGGAGAAGTCGAAGACTATCCGGCCACGATCGTGGCCAACCGCCCGCCAGTCGCCGTAACGACCGGGCCCTACATCATGGACCTGCGTGTCGGCGTTGGTTTGAATGGTAACCAATCATTTGACCCCGATACAGCTTTGGGCGACAGCATCGTCGGTTACGACTGGAATATTGCAAACGGCACGGTAACGAAAAGCGGATCAGAGTCGATCCTCTCACCAGCCGATGCCAACCGGTTGGGTGTCGGCACGCATTCGGTCGTGCTCACGGTGACGGACACGTTCGGAGCGTCGCACTCCACGCCGACCACGCTGACGATTTACAACAACCAGCCAGCTGCTGTTGTGACGTGGGATGGCGGTGGCGCGGACAACAATTGGTCTACGCCTGCGAACTGGGTGGGAGACAACGCGCCATCGGCCGGGGACAGTCTAATCTTTGACACAACAGTCGTGGGCCTAACACGATTCACGGCAACGAACGACGTTCCCAATTTCCTGGTCGGATCGATCCAAGTGATTGACAACTCAAACGCGAATAATTTCACGATCAACGGCCAAGGTATCGTTCTGAGCGGCGGCATGGTCACCGGGGGCTCCGCACCGGGGAGCCTGACCAGAACGAACATCGACTTCAACAGCATCCTATTGACGGCGGAACAGTCATTTGAGCTTGCCGAAGGCGATCTCTTCGTCACCAGCAACATCAATACCGATGGACACGATTTCACGTTTACGGGCAATAGTTCGAATGGAGCTACAATCTCGGGAGTGATCAGTGGTTCCGGCAGCGTTACGAAAGCGGGCACGACGATCCTTTCGTTGAACGCACCCAATACCTACACAGGACAAACTCTAGTTAACGGCGGCACACTGCATGTACGGCAGTCCAACTCGCTCGGATCAACCAGCGGTGACACGATCGTCAATGGCGGTTCGTTGCTGGTCTTCGACAACGTCACCATTACGGAATCGCTGTCACTTAGCGGCACGGGATTCAATAGCGATGGAGCGTTGATGGGCGGGAATAATTCGAACATTAACGGCAGTGTTACGTTAAACGGCAACACCAAAATTAGCGTGCTGAATACTGACGCTCACCTCCACATCAACGGCCCAATCACCGATGGCGGATCGGCATATAACGTTTCCGTGAATTTCACACAGACCGGCCAAACGCTGACATTGAACGGCGTCAACACCTACTCGGGAGAAACGGTCGTTCAATCGGCTGGAACGCTGGCCGTGGGCAGTGCGGGAGCGATTCCAGAGGCGAGTGCGGTCACCCTGGCTTCATTCGCTTCGATATTGGACTTGAACGATGTGTCGGTCACGATCGGGTCTCTTAGTGGGCCGGGCAATGTCGACTTAGGGTCTGGGACGCTGACCACGGGCGCGAACAACGGTCACTCGACGTATTCCGGCACGCTCAGCGGAACGGGTGGGTTAACAAAGCTGGGAGCTGGTACTTTTACTCTGTCAGGCCCAAATACCTATACCGGAGCAACCATTGTCCAAGCTGGCGTTCTTCAGATTACGTCCGCTATGGCCTTGGGCACCGCAGCAGGCGGAACTACGGTCGCGAATGGCGCGACGTTAGCCGTGGCACCAACAAGCTCCGCCAGTTACCTCGAACCGTTGACCCTGAATGGCAGCGGGCATGGACTTTTGGGTGCCTTAAGGAGTGAGAAGGCCGCTGGCTGGAATGGCCCCATCTCGCTTGGCTCCGCGACGACGGTGATCCAAGCGGACCAAGCCTTCGGGATCGGCGGTAACATAAATAACAACGGCTTCGAGTTGACTTACAATCAAAGCGCCATCAGTACCCACTCGGGAGATATCAGCGGCGTCATCTCCGGCAATGGATCCTTCGTAAAGACCGGGCCGCAGCAATTGAATTTCTTGGGTGCTAACACTTACTCCGGTCTCACGACGGTTCAAGGTGGAATACTCAGTATTTCAGGTAATGGTCGACTGGGGGACTTAAGTGCCGGGACCGTAGTAGTGGACGGGGCCAGTTTGTCGGTTGGCACGACGAACACTCTCTTTACGGAGCCGCTCTCGCTCGAAGGGAATGGTGCCCCGCAATACAATGGCGGGGCATTGCATGGCAACAACAACACCAACGTGGCCGGGCCGATTACGCTGACAGGCAATGCGAGGATTGCCGTCTACAACAGTAATTCGACGATGACGATCAGCGGTCCTATCGGCGATGGTGGTAGCGGATTCGGCCTAACGTTGAACGCCTTTAACGAGGCGGGTCGCACTCTCGTATTGACAGGCAACAACACTTATTCAGGCACAACCGCCGTCAATAGTGGTCGATTGAAACTATCGAATGGTATTGCAATCGCCGACTCGAGTGCCGTGACGATTGCCACAGGTGCGACATTAGAGTTAGCGTCGTCGGAATCGATCGGATCCCTAGCCGGCTCGGGCAAGGTCGAGCTTGGT
>CAUJKL010000970.1 GCA_963204995.1 Planctomycetota bacterium
CAGTGCCTTGCTGCTTGCTGGGTTGTCCCGGAATCTGTCGGCAGTTTAAGACGACGCCATTGGAATAGGTGTACTCGATCTTCGTCGAGTCCGGAGTCTCATACCAGCCATCCGGATTGTAAACCGCTGAACCTTCCGCGCTGACCGGGCCGCTCTCGTCCATGCCCAAGCCCCACTGTGCGATATCGAGATGATGGGCTCCGAAATTCGTTTGCTGCCCGCCGCTGTAGTCCCAGAAGAAGCGGAACAGATAGTGAACGCGATTCTTGTTGTACGGACGCAGCGGTGCCGGACCAAGCCAGCGGTCGAAGTCGAACCCGCTCGGCGGCGCACTGTCAGGCACCGGCTTTCCCGCTCGGTCGATCCAGTTCGGTCCCGGCAGCGTCACGTTGACTTCACGTACTTTGCCGACCAACCCTTCCTGGACCAGTGTGGTTGCCAGGCGGAATTCCTGCCCGCTGCGCTGCATCGTTCCGGTCTGTACAACGCGACCGTGCTTACGAGCCGCTGCGATCATCGGTCGCCCTTCGCCAATCACCAACGTCAGCGGCTTCTCGCAGTAAACATCTTTCCCAGCCTGGCATGCTTCGATGGTCATCAAAGCATGCCACTGATCGGGCACGGTCACAACGACCGCGTCGAGATCCTTGGAATCGAGCAACCTGCGATAATCGTCCGTCATCGTCGCTGACCGGTTCGCCTCCTTGCTCAGAAAGGCAGCGGCTTCCGCCAGATAGTTCTTGTCCAGATCGCACAAGGCTTCGATGTTGTTCAGGAAGTACTTCATGTTGTTCCGCGGTCCGCCCTGGTTGCCGACGCCAATCATGCCGACTCGAACCCGCTCGCTGGGAGCCTCCGCGGCAAACGTGGCGCGATAACTCTTGGCACTAATCCCCATGAACAATCCGCCCACGACCGACTTCTGCAGGAACGAACGGCGAGTGAGTTGTGACATTGAGAAGAACTCCTTGAATTGGTTGAAAGACGGAATGTACGTTATTTCACTGTCCGCATGGTAGACGGTCACTTGCGACCTATGTGTTCGCCGCTTGCCTCGCGGCGGTATCGTGCTTGGCCAGCCTCCGTGCGGATTTGATGGGATTTCTATTCTGTTTGCAGCGGCCCGATGTATTCGGTCGCCAGGACAACGTCGTCAAACCACACTCGGTTGGCATGTCCGCGAGTTCCTTTTGTGATGTACAAATAGAGCCACAAAAAGTTTACTTGGAGCGGTTCGGCCGTTCGGAAGCGAAAGCCCTCGAAGGGGTCGCCGCCAGCCGACGTTTTGAAGTATTCGCGGTCGCCTGTGGTTTGGTTCCACCGGACGCCGTCTCCCTCCTGCCCTGGAAGGAACTTGTCGAACACCCACTTGCCGCGCGGAAAGCCCTTGCCGAGATGGCTGACCTGCCGGCCGTCGATCCAGAGAGCCAGCTCGCCATTTGTGTCGCCGACATCGTTTATCCGCACCATGACTTCGATACAAGTCCACTGTCCGCGACGAACCTTTAGCGTGTCGTCATGGATGAATGAGTTCCCCCAGGTCTGGCCGCGAGGCGGGCTGCCACGCATGTCGCACCAGTAGGTGTAGTAATCCCACTGCCAGCGACTCCCAAACGGTTCGACGCCCAGCCAAAACGACTCGTCTCCCTTTGTTGGCTGGCCCGCTCGCACACTCGGCCAGCGCGTGGCCGGGTTGTTTCCTCCGACGCACGTGCCGAAGTGATGCACGGGCTCGCAGTCGTCGGCGAACTTCACGTACATCCGCGTATAGAGCTTGTCGTAACCGTCTCCTAGCTGGCGATACAAGTCACCACCCGTGCCCTTCTCAGCAAGCTGTGACATCAGCAACGACTGCTTCCCGCCACTGCCACTGGGTATGTCACTCGATAGCGACATCACTTCGACGTTGCGCACGGTATCCCATCGCAAACCAATCCGTTCGAGACTAGCCTGTTCGAAATCCTCGTTAAAGATGACGGCTGGATCCTCGCCGATCCCGCGGTCGTGCGCGTATCGGCTGGCGATACCTGCGCCGGGCTCTGGTTGCTCCTGCGCCGTCAGTCGCGTTGATGTCGCGAACGTCGCGAGAAAAAGGACGACAGTCGCGGAGGCGTTGAGTGGCGAAACGGTCATCGTATTTGTCTCATGTTGGGGGGGCTGTCGCGAATCGGGGCGCGGCTTTCGATTATACTCGCTTCAAACCCGACGACACCTGCCGGAAGGAATCTTTACCTGTGACAATCACTCGAATTTGCACACTGCTCCTCGTTTCAAGTTCGCTGATTCTGTTGCCCGCTCGTCGGTCGGAAGCTCAGACTGGCCAGCGTGTGACGCTGAACGAGAAGGCGGAGCGGCCATTTGCGAGAAAATCGGACGAAGCGTCGCCGGTACTGATTGGGAAGAACGAAACCGCAGCTGCGGCTGCACGTCACGAGCGAGTTGCCGCGAGACGGCAGGCAATCCATAGCATCAGCCATCGGGGGGCCGTCGAATTCGCGTGCGAGAACACGATGGAGGCATACCGCGCCGCGTTCGAACTCGGAGCCGACGGGCTGGAGATTGACATTCGCGCGACGAAAGACGGTGTGCTGGTCTGCTTTCACGACGACATGACGGATCATCTGCTCGAAGCGTATGGCGACGTTGCTGATTACACCAGGGATAAGCTGGTTAACGAGGGCCGTAGTACGCCTGGCCAACGCAGCAGAACGACGCTCCCGTCTACTGGAAGTGGTTCTCAAACCGTCCAAGAATGCACCACCGCAAGAACGCTGATCGAGTACGGTTGAACACGATTACTGTTGAACTCCGTAGACTCGCCCGCGATTTCCACGTAGGATGTATATAAAGACATGTGGGATTCTTGCTCTATGTTCCTTACTTCTTGCCTGTTGCTTCTCGCGTAGCGTAACTAACACGTAGCTCACGCCATCACGAGGAACGAGACGGAAGCCGGGTTTTGTTCGGTATCCTTCCCCACACGTTTTGTTTTTTGCGGACGCGCGGCACGCTGAGCGTCGTCCGGATTCTTTGTTTTGCATTTGTCGGTGGCGGTTTGGTGAGTGCGAATGCGCTCAGGTTGTCGCGCTGCCGTGCCTGTATGTGGCTGGAGGTGTTGTCGGATGAGTGAAAAGAAGCCGACTCCCTGGGTTTCTCAGCCAAGCGGTAGAGTTTGTCCTGTTTGTGGGACGCGAACCTACTCGAAAGAAGGCATCCACCCGCAATGTGCGGTTCATCAGGCCGATTCAGCTCGCGCCGAGAAACTAAAGATAGAACGAAAACGCGAGGCAGCTGTGCCTAAACAATCGACGTGGACGAAAAAGAAGTGCCCGAAATGTGGGGTCGAATCCCACGTGCGGCGAAAAGAATGTGAGTGCGGCCACGTTTTTTTCTGAGTGCCGCTTGGTTTAGAAGATTGACTCGTTCGCCGTACGGAACCGAAGTTTCACGAAGGACTGTGGCCCGCCCATTGGGAACCTACCCGCCAACTAGCTCGCGAATAGAACACACGAAACCCGCCAAGGCAGGAGTTCGCGTCGGGCACTCGCCCACTGGCAGCGGTGTCTTCGCCAACCGTCGCTACCGACAGGACGATTTGATCGGCGAGATCGTTGGCCAGTTAATCCACGACGCGTCCTACGGCTCGGACTATTGCTTCGAACTCGACGCGGGCCGCCTGATCGAACCGGTCGCACCCTTTCGCTTCATCAATCACAGTTGCGATCCGAATTGCGAGTTCGATTACTCCGATCGGCCTCTCAGCGACCGGCAAGGACGCGATACGCGAATCTTCGTCTTCGCGGCTCGCGTCATCAACGTCAACGATCAATTGACGATCGACTACAACTGGGCTGCTAAATCAGCCATTCCCTGCGAGTGCGGTGCGTCCAATTGTCGTGGCTGGATCGTGGCCCAAGAAGAACTATGGAAGTTGAACGAAATGGCGGAAGGAAATCAAATGTTTCGATCTGCGGTGTAAGTACTTTGTCGGTGTTAGCTCCTAATCACTGGTCCCTTTAAGGTTCACACATGTCAATCCAAGAAAAAAATCGCTGGAAGAATTGGGCGGATGGTTTACGGCAAGAAATGATGAGCAGTCTTACGGAAGAGGTCACCAGGTCGGTGGACTCGATTACGTCCGAGACGGCCACGACAAAATCCGAAAGCTCGCTCCGCAGCGTGCGTTTCTGGAAAGCCTGCCAGGTGGGCGACAGCCCAAACGACTTCTTGGCCAAAGCTGGCTTTGAAATTCAGTTTCAAGAAGATGAAGATCGCGTTGTGCAAGAAGTGACGTTGCGGCTCAACAAAACTTGGATGACCATCCTGAATCGAGTTCTCGAACGCAAGAACTCGTAACGATCGCAGCCTTAACAGCGCCCAGTTGCACCAAGGAGACGCCGATGTTCGAGGCTCTTGCCACGCTTGCCGCAGTCGATGTGGGGTACGGATTGTTGATCGGCGGGCTGATCTTTGGGGCGTTGTTCGCCCTCATATTATTCGCAGCCGTGATGAATTTCGGCTCGCTCTGGCTGCAGGCCTACATGTCCAACGCCGACGTGAGCCTCTTGAGCTTGATCGGGATGAGTCTTCGCCAGGTCAAGCCAAGTTTGATCGTCGCAGCCAAGATTATGGGCGCACAAGCGGGCCTGAGTATCGACCGCAAGAAAGGCATGAGTACCGCCAGGCTGGAAGCTCATTACTTGGCAGGCGGTGATGTCATGCAAGTCATCCGTGCTATCATCGCCGCACATCGTGCCGGCATCGACTTGGATTTCGATCGTGCGGCAGCGGTCGATCTTGCCGGGCGTGACGTACTGGACGCAGTGCGGATCAGCGTCTTTCCCAAAGTCATCGACTGCCCAGCGCCCGAGGCCGGCCGTCAGGCCACGCTGAGTGCTGTCGCAAAGAATGGCGTTGAACTGCGAGTCCGAGCTCGTGTGACCGTGCGCACGAATCTTGATCAATTGATCGGTGGAGCGACCGAGGAAACGATCATTGCCCGCGTCGGCCAGGGAATCATCAGCGCCATCGGTTCGGCAGAGTCACACATGGAAGTGATGGAGACCCCCGATCGCATCTCCAAGGGCGTGCTGGATCGAGGTCTGGACGCGAACTCTGCTTTCGAGATCGTTTCTATCGACATCGCGGACATCGACATCGGAGAGAACATCGGTGCCCGCTTGCAAACCGATCAGGCAGAAGCAGACACTCGGATGGCCCGCGCACGTGCCGAAATACGTCGCGCCGATGCCATCGCACTTCAACAGGAAATGAAAGTGAAGGTGGCAGAGAATCGAGTGTTGTTAGTGCTCGCCGAAGCTCAGATCCCGGAATCAATGGCTGCGACGTTCCGTGCGGGACGAATGCACATGAAACGTGCTGGCGTCGCACAAAATGATCGCCCTCAGAGGTCTCAGCCTATTTGACCAACTGCCAAATGATGACGCCGATTCCAACAGGAATGCACCAGCCGGCAAAGTATTGGAAGCGGCCGCGTTCGAGCCATCTTACGAGCAGCCATAACGAAACGAGTCCGACCGTATACGCGACGGCGGCACCAATTCCAAGATGGACGAGCGAAATCGTTCCGCTGGCACCGGAGCTGAACGCTCCTTCTTTCGCCAGCGAGATAATTTCCAACAAGCACGCGCCACCGATCACGGGGATCGCCATCAGAAACGAGAACGTCGCCGCCGCCGTCGGTGCCAATCCAAGCCGAATACCCGTGGAGATGGTCGTTCCGCTGCGCGACAGGCCCGGCAGGATGGCAAGCGCCTGACTGAATCCGATCAGTGCCGCGTACTTATAGCTCAAGTTGCGGCATTCGTCTTGACCGCCCGCGTGACGCGATGCCCAGATCAATATCAGCCCCGTGACGGGAAGCATGCAGCCAGCCAAGAGGGGGCTGGAAAGCAATGCGTCGACACCTGTTAGTTTCATGCCCAGTCCGATTACAACCGCCGGAACGGTTGCGATGCCAAGCGGCAGGATCAATTCGCGATCGGTGGAGAGAAGCTTCCAGAGCCGCTGCCAGTAGAAGACGATGATCGAGATCAACGTCCCGCCATGCAGGCAGATGTTGACGGCACCAACATCGAACTTGTCGGTGTCGCCATCCGCGAACAGCGCGGCCACAACCACAAGGTGGCCGCTGGAGCTGACCGGAAGAAACTCCGTCACGCCCTGGACGATCGCTAGCACAATGATCTCGGTGAGCGATAGTTCCACAGGCGTTCAGACTCCGACGACAAATCCAAGTCGGGGGAGAGTAGATCTCGGAGAGGCTTTCGTCAAGGCGGAGATTCGACACGACGACGGCCTTCCAAGGCCAGGGCCTTTAACATCTAACTCTCGACCTGTGACGTCGGGGCGAAGATCGATGCAATCGTTGTGCCAACGTGGATACAGGGTTTCTGGCTGAGTGAATCTTCGCGACGCGCGACGCGACTACGCGGCGAGCGCAGAATAGACAAGCATTGGTGGCGCGTTCGTCCTTTGTGCGCGGTGAATAGAATCTGGTCGAAGCTCGCAGGATGCGGTGTCTTTGCGACGTCGTCCCGGTTGAGGTTAGTTTTCAGAAGCTCGGCTGCGTGCAGCGACCCCACGCCAGCGACCAGCAAGGTCACCATCGTCAGTAACATGCTCCTTCTCATCTGTCTTTCCTTCTCGAAACGGGAACTTGAACACCAAACGAAATGCGAGCGAACACTCGTTCGCCACCGCATATGGCGTTCGATTGAGTTCACGTTCAGGTGCAAGCCACATGCCGAAGCTTCCTGTTGCCGCAGTTGGGGAGAAAGCTTCACCGCGCACGGCTAAAGCGCATCATCGATACGGCCTCCATTTCAGCGCTGTCGCAATATGCCCCGCTGTCGCGATTCTCAAATTTTTCTGTGTTATGAAATCCCTTACGCCGGAAGCTTTGCTGTTAAACCACTTCGCGGTTGACTAAGTAGCCCGCACCCAACAGACCTGAGCAAGCACTACGCACGAAGCACAGAATCTGGTCGAAGCTGGCAAGATCCGCTCGCGATCGAGCTCCTTGCGCTTATCGAGGTGACAATTGACTGCGGATGGCCGCAGCCAACTCTTGGACATGGGACTTCAATTGCCGGGCAGAAAATTCGACGTCGGAGTAATCCTCGTCCAGGGCTGCTCGCTCCAGTTGTTGTGCCAGTTCCATCGCCGCCGCGTGGTCGAAGGTCGCGACCAAGCCACGCAATCGATGTGCATGGAGCCGCAGGTGTTCGGCGTCCCGTTCGACCAGCGCCATAGACACCTGCTCGGCAAGGTGCGGGGCCTCGGCCAGGAAGAATTCCATTTGCGAATGGAGTAGATCTTCATCGCCAGCCATGCGGTCGAGCGCGCGAGCAAAGTCGATATCGCCAGCCGCAGTTGTTACCGCAAGCGGAGGTGCGACCGGACACGGTTCCGTTCTGTCAGCCGCCGCATCGCCATGTTCGTCTCGCCTTGCCGCACCATTGAAATCGGTCAGGGAAGCGATCAACTTTATCAGTTCATTGACTCGCAATGGCTTGGAAAGATAGCCGTCCATGCCCGCCTCGAGACAGCGCTCGCGGTCGCCTTTCATGGCGTAGGCGGTCAGAGCGACAATCGGCACGTGGGCGTTCGTGCCGCGTTCGCGTTGGCGTATCGCCGCCGTCGCCTGGAGCCCGTCCATCACCGGCAGTTGCACATCCATTAACACGATATCAAATGCACCGCGGTCCAATTCCATCAGCACCTCCTCGCCATTTTGCGCGGTGCTGACTTGGTGCCCTTGCTTTTCGAGGACTTGCTGAGCCAATACTCGATTGGGAGCGTGGTCGTCCGCCACCAGTACGTGGAGCGGGCGGCTCGAACTCGGGTTGGGAAGCCGTTGCATCGGTGGTTGGGGCTCGCCAGCAGAATCGTTTGCGGAAGCCATCGGCAGCGTCTCGCCCGGTCCAACCGCCCGCTGCAAAGGCACGGAAAAATGAAAGGTACTGCCCTGCTCGAGTTGACTTTCAACGCCGATGTGGCCGTTCATCAGCTCGACCAACTGAGACGATATCGCCAGCCCTAAGCCCGTTCCGCCATAGTGGCGTGTCGTGGATGTGTCCGCTTGCGTAAAGGCTTCGAAAATCTGCTGGAGGTTATCTGGTGCGATGCCGATGCCGGTATCTCGCACCCGGATGGATATCATCAATGGATCGGCCGAGACATCATCGCACGACACATCCACCGCGACTTCCCCCTGGCGGGTAAACTTCAGCGCGTTGCCGACGAGATTGACGAGGACTTGTCGCAAACGCAGGGGATCTCCGCGAAGCCAGCACGGCACTTCAGGCAGCATCTGCCAGCGGAGCTCGAGGTTCCTTTGCGTGGCGATTACCGACATTTGCTGTATCGTCTCGCGAAGCAGATCTGCCAGATTGAAATCGATCTCGTCCAAGTCCAGCCGCCCCGCCTCGATGCGCGAGAGGTCAAGCACATCGTTCAACAGATCCAACAGCGATTCGGCGGACGATTCAAGCGTCGTGAGGTAACCTCGCTGATTCACGTCCAGCTGCGTGTCCAGCACCAATTCGCACATGCCGAGAATGACGTTCATGGGTGTGCGGATTTCGTGGCTGAGATTGGCCAGAAAGGCGGACTTGCTGCGGCTGGCCATCTCGGCCTCACGGGTCGCCGTCTCCAAGGCGAGACGAGCGCGATGTTCCATCGTCGTATCCCACCCGATCGCCACCCAGCCTCGCACAGCATGAGCGCTTTCGTCTCGTACGGGTGAGAAGTGATAGTTGGCCCAGAAGCTGTTCCCATCACGATGGTGACACAGACGTTCGCCTTGAAACGGCTGCGATTTTCTGAACGCCTTCGCCAACTCTTGTTTCGCCGTCGTGTGCTTTTCCGACAAGAGCAAATCGCTCAGCGCTCGACCGGCGGCTGCGTGTTGATCGTAGCCCGTTAAGCGTTCGAACGCTTTGTTCGTCCAGCCTACGACACCTGCTGCGTCGAGCAACACTACGGCGTTGCTGGTCGCTTGCGCCACGATCGAAAGTTGTGCGAGACTCTGGGATTCGTTCAACATCTCGCGGTGCCGAGTCAAAGAGCGCAGGCTAAATGCCAGGCCCGCCGTTAGAAAGAGCAGCGCGATGCAGACGACCGTAAATGACTGGATCTGACGATCGCGATCGACCTGATTCGATTGCAGCCGTTCTAGCGCCTGTTCTGGATGGAACTGGAGAACCTCTGCCGTTAGTTCGTGTTGGTGCCGTAAGTCCCAGGTCAACCACCCCGCCGTCAACGCCGCCAGCGTGATGGCAACGCAAAGTCCAATGACCATCCACAGCTCAGTCGGCGATTTGTCGGTACGGCTTGGGGTGTACATAAGAATCGTTGATCACTTGCCGTCAAACTCAGAACCGCATGCTACCACACGCTCTTAGCCGCGAGAAACCAACGGTAGGCAAGAACGATCGCGAGTGGACGGATGTGGGCGGGTGGCTGTGGCGGAGTCTTCGACGCCACGGTCGATTGGAGTTCATGGTAAGCCGGGGCTTCGCGGACTCAGCCCCAGCCACCTCGGTCCACGAAGTTATTTCCTGGACAATCCGTATGCAAGAACGATCGCGAGTGGACGGGTGTGATCAAATGGCTCATTCGTCGCCAGGCTTCGCCCGCTTGGTTTCGACTTCGACGCCCGGCGCTTCGACGTTCACGCCCTCGTCTTTGTTGGCGTTCACCTCGGTCTGGCCGGCCTTGACGTGCAGGCCATGTTCCTTGTCCAACGTAACATCGACGCCTGGCGCTCGAATTTCTAATCCTTGCGTTGGCGGTGGTTCCGGCTTGCTTTCGCAACCGCAGACGACGAGTGAACTGCTCACTGCGAGTAATAAATACCAGGCACGCATTACATCACCTCCATGTCTATAAAGTTTCAGATCGTTGGGCGGGGGGCTTCTCAGTTGTCAATTCCGGGCTCGAGTTCCACGGCCTTCGCGTGGTCGGCCTTGGCTTTGTCCGTGTCGCCGAGCGCTTCATAGGCTCGCCCACGCATCAAGTACGCACGGGCGTATTTGGGGTTCAATTCAATCGCACGGTTAAAGTCCTCAACGGCGGGAAACATATTCTCGCCGTGCGAGAGGACGGCAAAGCCGCGCGCGTAGTAAGCTTCAGGGTTTTTCGGATCGTCCTGAATGGCTTTGTCATACGCGGCCATCGCTTCCTGTTTGAGGTGCGGATCGACCTGTGTCATTTTGCTGTAATCGTCGTCGGTCGAAGCCTCGACATTTTGCATCTCGTCGACCTGTGACAACTTGTCGTCGCCGACAGACACCTCCTCTTCCGACTTGGTCTTGGCGCTGGACGAGCAGCCTGCAAGAACGACGAACAACGATAGTAACATAAATGGCACGAAAGAACGCATCTTGGCTTCTCCTATACATTTCCGGGCCGTCGTCGGCTTCCACTTTGCCCTCGCTGGGCTGGTCTTACGATTAGCAATTTCCGCGCCGCTTTTGTCACTCTTCTTCGCGTGATTCCGCATGGGCGGTGTGCTCGATCGCCAGGCCCAGCTTGTCCATCTTGGCTCGAATTGTGGTGCGACTGATGCCGAGAAGTTTCGCAGCCTCGGTTTGGTTGCCGCTGGTATGGTTCAGGACTCGATTGATCAGGCGACGTTCGACTTCACCAACAACATCGTCATACATCGTCGCCGAATTGTTTGTCAGGCCCGATTCTACAAGTCGATCAATCGCATCTGACCCGGTGCCGCCACGTCCGCATGCGATCGGTTGCTCTTGTTCTGCAGATAGCTCTGGGAGGAACTCGGCGAGCAAGACCGGGCCGCTGGATTGAATGATTCCCTGCCGCACAACGCTTTGCAACTGTCGCACGTTCCCCGGCCAATCGCACTCGCGCAGCAACCGAATCGCGTCCGGCGCGAACCGTTGGACGTTTTTGTTCAGCTCGAGGTTCGACAGACATCGAAAGTGCTCCAGCAGCAAATCGAAGTCCTCACCTCGATCTCGCAAGGGCGGCAGTTGGATCATGAATCCGTTCAGCCGGTAGAACAGATCTTCGCGGAAATCGTGAGCGGCCACCATCTCTTCCAGATTGCGGTTCGTCGCGGCAATCACTCGCACATCGGTCTTGATCGTCTCGTTGCCGCCGACTCGTTCGAACGTCTGTTCTTGCAACACGCGCAACAGCTTACTCTGCAGCAACGCATCCATGTCGCCGATCTCATCCAGAAACAGCGTGCCGCCATGACACTGTTCAAACCGGCCGATCCTTTTCTTGTCGGCACCTGTAAACGCGCCCTTCTCGTGGCCGAACAGTTCGCTTTCCAGTAACATCTCCGGGATCGCCGCGCAATTCACCGCCAAGAAAGGCTTTTCGGCGCGGTCGCTGTACTGATACAGAGCCCGCGCGATGAGCTCCTTTCCCGTGCCGCTTTCGCCGCGCACGAGAACGGTGACATTTTGCGCCGCGACTTGTCCGATGGCTTTATACACTCGTTGCATCGCCGATCCGCGACCCACGAGCGCGCCAGGCCTGGCTTCTTCCGGTGTCGCGGGATCCACTTGCACCGGTTCGTTCATCAAGCGGCAGATTTCCAACGCGAGATCGACCAAGGCGATCAGTTCGCGGACGTCCAACGGCTTGGTCAGATAATCGAGCGCACCGAGTTGCATGGCCCGGATCGCTGTGTCGCTGCCGCCGTGGCTAGTCATCACGACGATCGGCACCTTGACGTCCATCTCACGGATCTGCCGAAACACATCCAATCCCGATCCATCCGGCAGCACGATGTCCAACATCACCGCATCCGGGCGCTGTTGCTCCATGATCTGTAGACCGGCCGCCGCCGAATCGGCCGCCACA
This sequence comes from Planctomycetota bacterium, assembly GCA_963204995.1. GTDB lineage: Bacteria > Planctomycetota > Planctomycetia > Pirellulales > Pirellulaceae. The sequence goes on from CAUJKL010000970.1 coordinate 11,869, forward strand.
ATGTCCACGTCTCTGTTCGCAAACACCCGGCAAAAGAAATCGATGATCGCCGGTTCGTCGTCCACCACCAGCAGTGTTGTCATTCGGATGCCCTGGTCGTTCTTGTTTATGGGGTTCGTTGAAAGCTCACGCATTCTCGACGATATCGCGAGCGTTGCCAACCGTACGCCGGAAGGCGAGATTCGGCGGGATGTCGAAGACACGCTTGGACGATTGCTTACGCCGTCGGCGTACTTGCTATTCACCGCCTTCCAACGCACCTGGAACGGGTTGCTGTAAACCGCCAAAAGGCTGCCAGGCTTCGTCCATCGTCAGCAGATACACAACCATGCTTAACAGCATCAGCCCGACGACCGCCCACAATCGCCAATCTTTGTGTGGCTGTCGCTTCGGACGATGCTGATCGTCGTGGTGGTGATCGTGGTGGTGTTTTCTGTCAGTCATGAGCAGTGGTCCGTTAGTTGAGCGTGGGATAGGCTTCCAGCCTGTCGTAATACAATTGGCAAGCTGGAAGCCGATCCCACGAGTTGTTTAAATCAGGATGCGGATGCACAGATACACGAGCCCCACGATCGCAACAACGCCGGCGGTCAATAAGACGACACCCATCGCGAAAGTCTGTTTCGAGGCCCGCGATGCGCACGTTGCACACGGTTCTGGAGCATCCGTTTGCGGGTGAAGCAACACTGGCTCGCCGCATTTGAGACAGGTGCCCCAATTCTCGTTTGTCTTCGTGTTCATCGTTCGATGTCCGCGTGATTCGTGGGGGGCCATTTCACTATTCTCCAGTTAGCATCTCGTGTGCCGCGAGTCCAATTCAAGCATGTACACCGAACGCGGGCGCAAGTCTCAGTAGCCCGGCACGTTCGCGTCACGCCATGCGTACATTCCAGGCGCGCCGCACAGCTTCTGGTCTACCAAGCTGGCGTCCGAATGCTCGGCCGATTGCAGCTCGAACCGAGTGAACCACTCCCCTCGCTTGGCGCGGGATTTGCAAATGAATAGACGGGATTCGAAGATCCCGCCCAATGTTATCGTGATCTTCTTAAACAGAAGTCTGCTGAGAGAACAGAGAATTATCGTTCTGGCAGCGGCGGGGAATAGCTATCGAGAGTAAACGACTACCGCCGCGCACCTCGTTTGAAGCACATGCGACCTAGCGTCGCTAAGGAGTATACGACAATGTCCGCTGACCAAAGTGACATCGCCATGGTGGGCCTGGGAGTGATGGGCCGCAATCTCGTCTTGAATATGGCCGACTGCGGGTTTTCCGTCGTGGGCTATGATCTGGACGCTGAAAAGGTTGAGGCCTTGCGGCGGGAAGGGGCTGGCAAACCGGTCTCGGCGGTCGGCACTGTTGCCGAGATGGTCGCCGCGCTCAAGCAGCCTCGAGCCATCATCATGTTAGTGCCGGCCGGCCCGCCGGTGGATGCGGTAATTCGCGACTTGCTGCCGCACTTGTCGCCGGGCGATCTGATCATCGACGGAGGCAACTCCCACTTCCATGATACGGACCTGCGAACGAAAGAGGTTACCGGTCGTGGGTTCAGCTATCTGGGGATGGGAATCAGCGGCGGCGAAGCGGGGGCTCGACATGGTCCAAGCATGATGCCCGGCGGCAGCGAGGCGACGTACGAGCGCGTCCGGCCAATCTTCGAGGCGGCAGCGGCCAAGGTCGATGGCGATCCGTGCGTGACGTTTCTTGGTCCTGGATCGGCCGGGCACTACGTAAAGATGGTTCACAACGGCATCGAATACGGCATCATGCAGTTGATTGCCGAAACGTACGATGTGCTGAAACGCGGACTGGGCTGGTCCGATGACCAGCTCGCCCAACAGTACGCGGACTGGAACAAAACGGATGTAGGCGGGTTTTTGGTGGAAATCACCGCTCACATTTTCCGGCAGCCCGACGATCAATCCGACCAGCGATTGATCGATGTGATTCTGGACGAGGCCAAACAAAAAGGTACTGGCTTGTGGACTTCGCAAGAAGCGATGGCATTGCAAGTCCCCGCACCGACGATCGATATCGCGGTGGCGATGCGCGACTTATCCGTATTAAAGGAACAGCGCGAGGCGGCTGGCTTGGTCTTGCCCAGCGAGCACTACAAGTACGGCGGCAACTCGGAAGGCCTGTTG
>CAUJKL010000971.1 GCA_963204995.1 Planctomycetota bacterium
GCGGAGCGAAAGATTCTGGGCGGGAATATTCTGCGGCTGTTGGGGCAACACGTGTAGTGCCGACGCTGAGAAAAATCGCCCTCGTCGGTCGGCCGGAATCCTCGAGCCCAGGCTTTTCCGTTGGATGTGGATACTGGCCGCTCTGCAACCCCAAGCGGACTTTTTACCGTTGATCGTCTGATCATTCGCTGCGATATCAGAACCGACGCCGCCGAGGTCTCCGGTTCATCCCTCTTTACCGTTGATCGTCTGATCATTCGCCGCGATAGGCCACCGGAATCCAAACTGTCATTTCCCCTACACCGCGGTTTGCCCAACTGTAATAGGGGATCAACGTGAGCGGGATCTGGCGAGATGAGCCGGGGCTCCATTCGCGGTACAGCTTGTCCTTCAGCTTCGTTTCAGCGATCGCCACCGCCGTGGTTTGCAACGTCGTTATGCCACCCAACAATCCCGAGTCATAACGTGCGTTCCAAGTACTCGTCGAAGGCAATCGAACTTGGCCGAGTTTCGTCGGTTCCGGTAGATCGGCCGACTCGAGGCAGTAGACAAGCGGCCCTCGCATCACCGCCACGTGGTTTCGGTTCTCTTCCACCAGCGGGTGAGCTTCGATCAGCCGCACGTCCATTGGCAAATCCAGCTCAACCTTGTCCATGGCCGACCATCTGCGACGCAGTCCAGGTAATGCGATGGCCGAGGTTGCTGGTCAATCGGCTTCCCATTGACGCGGATCGACGCGCCTTCGGCCCACGAGGGAATCCGCACCAGCAATGCGAACTCCTGCGGTGGAGCCTCTTCGATTTGAATCGTAACACGTCCGTTCCAGGGGTACTGCGTCGTCTGTCTTAGCCGCAGTCGACCGCTGGGAAGAACCGTTTCCAGTGTGTTTCCGCCATACAAATGCACGCATACCGCATCGTCGTTGACTCCATAAGCCCATCCGCCGAGTTCTGCCAATGTCCGAGCGACATTGGGTGGACAACAAAAGCAATTCAGCGGTGAACTTGGCGTGGTGTCGGCCCACCGCGCGGTTGAATCATTTTTTAAGAGCGGCTGATCGGTAATGCGACACAGCGGATTCGTATAGAAGAAATCGACGCCACCGATACCGATGCTGGACAGCATGCTGTTGTACAAGACACGCTCGACGACCTCTGCGTGCTTCGCATCACCCGTCAACATTAACATCCGCCAATTCCACATTGCGTTGGCAATGTTAGCGCAAGTTTCGTTGTAAGCCGTCCCGTTCGGCAATTGGTACGGAGCACCGAATGCTTCATGAACCGAGTCATGCGAGTCACGCGCTAGGATTCGGCGCTCGGATTCGCCATTATGCAGAGCCGCGGTGCCACCGGTAATGTACATCTTTCGTTCGGTAACATCCGCCCACAATCGCTGCAGTGCGTCGAGCAATTCTTCGTCACCTGTTTCCGCGAATACATCGGCCGCACCGCACCACAGATAGCCTGCCGTCACCGCATGCCCGACGGCTTCTCGCTCTTGCCGCAGCGGTATCTTGGACTGGTTCTGATCGCTGCCACCGGGTTGAGAGCCGCGCATGTCGACAAATGTTTTGGCCAATTCCAAATACCTCGACTCTCCGGTGGTGCGGTACAGTTCAACTGCCCCCATGATGTTCGATGGATTGAAACCGAAATGGGCCAACGCTTTAGGACGGGGTAAGAATTCTGTGCAGAGATAGTCGCCCAGCTTGCGCGCGACGTTCAGGAAATTATCTTTCCCCGTGGCCCGGTGATGAATGCAGGCGGCAGTTAGCAAATGTCCCATGTTGTAGAGTTCATGATTCTTAAAGTATTTCCAACGCGGAATTTCCGTCAGTTGTATCTGCGTGGCGATGTATCCATCAGGCTGTTGTGCTCTCTCAATGACCTCAATCCACTCGTCGAGTTGGCCGTCCCATCGCGGATCGCCCGTAGCCGCGCGAAGCGCCGCCATGGCTTCCATCAATTTGTAGCAATCGCCGTCACTCCACTTGTTACCGACAAACTCCCCGTCGGTCATTCCGGCAGCAACGCGCAGATTGTTGAAGTTCGCCGAGTTGTCCGGAAGTTCCATCACACGAACGAGTGCCGGTACGGTTCGATTGCGACACATCGCAAAGCGCTCGGCCCAGAAACCCTCGGTCCAGCGAACATCCGCTAAATCCACATTGCGAAAACGTACGTGAGGGCTTTGAGAAGTGTTGACGACACTGCGAGCTCCGTATGTGTCTGGCGAGCGATGGTCAGCTGCCGGCAGTGGACTACAGCATGTGGAACATAGAAGGGCAAACACATACCAACTTCGGTCAATCATCACTTGTTCCCTTCGTTTTTCTTAGATCTTACCAAACACCGGATGATGCGGCGTCACATCGCTGAGTCGAGTATGAACCGGATAGCCGTCCACGTTCGGCGCAGGCGGCTCAATCCACTTTGATTGATGCCAACCATGTCCGAGAATGTAGGCATCATTAAGGTGTCACATCGGTCAGCCATTTGTCGTGCAGGGCCTGAAGACGCGCGACGAGTTGCGGTTTCTCGGCCGCATAATCGGTCACTTCCGGGTTGTCATCGGTTAGCCGATGGAGCGACAAGTTCGGTTTTTTACCTGTGCCGATCAGTTTCCAATCTCCCTCCCGCACCGCCCAATTCTGGCCCCATTGAAAATGGAGAACGCCCTGGTAGCCCGATTCCGAGGTAGGTGAGTTGATCACCGGCAATAGGCTGTGTCCGTCCAATCGAGGAGCGTCCGATTTCGATTCGATTCCACAGAGTTCCAGCAGCGTGGGATACCAATCCATGGCCGTGACGATCTGGTCCCGAACCTCACCCTGTGGCAGCTTCGGCGGGAAACTCACCATGGCCGGCAAGCGGATACCACCTTCGAGAAAGGTTCCTTTGTGGCCGATCCACTTCCCGGTGTTCCCAGCTCCGCTCGCCCCGTAGAAATGTCCCTCGGGATACCCGCTCCGATGATGGGTGCCCTTGATGCGATACGAGGTTTCCGCCGAGTGTCCGTTGTCACTCAAGAACACAATGATGGTGCGCTCCCGCAATTGTTGAGTTTCCAGCTCATCGACAATCTGGCCGATATAGTGATCTGTCGTGGAGATGACCGCGGCATAGGAACGCCGGGCCGGATCGGCCATATCCTTGTACATCTCCGCATATTGCTTCAGAGGTTGTTCCGGGTAATGCGGAATGTTGAACGGAACATAGAGAAAGAACGGACGGGCTTTGTTCTGCACGATAAACTTCCGTGCTCGACGGACCATTAGTTCCGGGAAATACTCGCCATCGGCAACAACCGCTTCGGTACCTTCATAAAGATCGTAGTAGCCGTCGTGATGCAGCGAGTAGTGGTTGTAGTTGTCGATAAATCCGCCTCGGATTCCGAAAAACTCATCGAAGCCCTGCTTCTTCGGACCGAAATCGCGGTGCGCGCCGAGGTGCCATTTGCCGTAGAGCGCTGTCCGATAGCCTGCAGCCTGGAATACTTCGGCCAGAGTCACTTCCTCCAGAGCCATGTTGATTCCGTCCTCATCGTTCATATCGCCCTGCGTCCAAAAATGAACGCCGCCTCGTTGCGGGTGCCGACCGGTGAGCAAAGCCGCCCTGGCGGGACAGCACACGGCGTAAGAATAGGACTGCGTGAAACGCACCCCAGTCGCCGCCAGCTTGTCGATGTTGGGCGTCTGGAGGTCGGTGGAACCGTAGCAGTTGGCATCTAACGTCCCTTGGTCATCACTGAGTAAAATGACGACGTTGGGGGGCGGCTCGTCGGCGCGAAGTTCCGCACTCGCGGAGATTCTCGTGGAGCATAATGCGAACGCAATGACGGCAAGCAGCACTTTGTTCAAGGGTATCTTCCGCATGATGCCGTCGGCGACAGCGAAAGAGGATGCGAGTGCGATCGTTGCAGTTAAGCCGAGGAGGAAACGCATGGCTGTTCTCTTTCGGTATGTTTGGTTTCAGTGAAGGGGTGTGTGCCGCGCTCGCGCGGGCGGACAAGCCGTCCATGGTAGCGGCACAGAACGCTCATTCGGGAAACTTGTATCCTGTCACCATCAGAATCTGTGGCAGAGTCCCCAAATCGGAATTGAAAAACACCATTCTCGAATCGGGAGAAAAGAACGGATGAACGTGACTCGGCTGACCGGCCAATACCGAGTGCGTCTCCAAGAGATACCGGACCTTCAACTCGGGATGCTCCCCAGTGCTCAATGTGCCGACGAAGAGTTCGCGGAGATCTTTTCCCCCATGCTCGGCGGCGCGAACATTGTCCGTCACCAAGTGCTTCCCGGATACATCGGAACTAAAATGACGAAAGCCGGAGTTTTTGATATTTCTGGTGACATCGACAAAACTGCCACCCGGAATATTAATCCCCTTGTGCGAGGTTTTTTCGTCCGTGGAAACGGGCGCTGCCAGATAGATCGGCTTGGGATGCAGCGGCCACTTGGGCTCTGGAATAGGATCATAACCCGCCACAATCGGACTCCTCCCCGCCGCCTGCTCGCCCAAATGATGGATGGCAATGATGACCGAACCGGTCTGACCCAGCCATTGTTGATGACCTTGCACCATGTGCAGGCCATCCCGCGACACGGGCAGATCCCGAAAATTGGTCGAGTTGTCACTGATGACATGCAGATCCATATCGAATTTTCGCGGCGGCACGGTTTCGCCGTTTGGCCCGATGACGTTTCCATGATCATGTTGGATCAGGATGTCGTGTGACAAAATGGGATCCCGCGAACGACAATACTGCGGATGCATATTGCTGTAGCGTGTGCCCTGGAAGACCAACTTCACTGCCGGCTTTTCGAGATCAAACACCAGCACTCCAAAGGGGGCATCCGCAGTTCTGCCGTCGCCGAGAAAAGCGGCAGCGCGCATTCGCTTCCCATCCGACGAGATTGAACTCAATCCGTAAAAGCGGCTCGGCTTAAAGGAAGTGCCGGGAATGGGACCGTCCAGTCTCAGCACGGTTTCGCGGGTAAAGTTTTCGAGCGAGAGTCGCTTGAGCGTCACCGCGCCCTCCGCGGCAAGGCTTCGGTCGACAACGTAATACATCCATTTGCCATCGGGAGTGATGACCGGCCCCTTCGCTCCCGCCTCATCGGTAACCTGGATGACGCCAAAGTCGTCCGCAATGTCGCACAACCAGTAATCCTCTCCTCGGACAAAAATGAATCTTTGGGAATCGGGCGTGAATATCTGCGCTTCGGTGTACACATGATGACTCATCACCGTCGGGTCTGTCGTGATTTGAACTACCCGTAACCCCTTGGGCGAATTCTCATCCAAAAGCTCCGGACAATCCCTGCTTTCATAAGTCACGTTAACGCTCACCGGCGGTTCAATCGCGATGGTCGCGGAGGAAGAGTGATCAAGCGCTTTCGGCGAGCTCTGTGCGAGCAGCGCATCCCCACTTGCGATCGCCACCCCGCAGACCACCACGAGCCGTAACCATGTAATCCACGGGCCTTCCCTGTGCGCCGCGCCGAGCACGTCCTTACTCGCAGTTGTTCGGACAGAATTGCGACCGCATGTCCGGAGAGCGTCGAATTGGTTCCCGCCGACGATGGCCTTGATGGCGAACGGCCGGCAATTGCGAATCAAACGAAACGCCTGGCCGTGTTTCTCAATCGAGACGGTGGAAGGCGCTGCGTCGGCGGAGGCCGCGGCGATGTTCGCGACGCTTCGTGATTTCGGGGGCGACGCTTTCGTCATCATTCTCAACCCTCCTCGCAAGATTTACAAAGATGCTAAACGGTGTTTTGTCCGATACCGGACGTACTGATTGTAATGGGATGCTCTCAATTTCTCTTCCAGGGGTTATGAAAATCCTGGTTGGGTAACTGATAGGCGTCAACGAGACGGTTCGCTCCGCACCAATTAGACGGACTCCGATTTGAGTTGCAGAGTGGCGTTGCAGGGTGAAATCCGTTGAAATTGTTAGCGCGTAAGCGAAATCCAATGGATCAAATCTCTTGGTTTTGATTATGTTCCGGTAATGGTCGCTCGCGTGGTCGCTTTGTTGACTCGAGTTTCAGTCGATGAGCAATCGATTCGAATCGGGTTTCATCCCCAGAGATACCCCGCGTTGGGCGTGATGTCGTATGCTTTTCAGTTCCCGATCGGTAAGAGGTTCGTCGACTCGATCAGCCCAATTAGGGATCTCGTCGAGTCGTAACGCTCCGTGAAAGATTTTCTCGAAGGCCACAGACTCACCTTCCTGGCGAAACTCCTCGCACCAAAGTTCGCGAGGTTCAGGACGTGATAAAGTCCTCCCGCTTCGTCTGCTCGTGGTGATCTTGCCACGCCACGAGTTGACCAAGCCCCGCGACTGGAAAAAGCGGTTTGACTCATTTGATTTCTCTGCGATCCGAAAACTGCTCGCAAATGTCGAATGTGACTCGCGGAAAGTACGTGAAGTGGCGCTACCCAACTAAGACAGACGGTCAAGTATTAGAGCCAGGAGATAAGTCCAATATCTGCCTGCGACTCACTTAATTTAACTGCAAATTAACAGTGCGCTCACCAGCTCTTCATTCGACACGCCTATCGTAAGTCCAAATCCTGATTCCTGCGTTTGGGACGCTTGCTGAGTGATGCTTTTAGCGTATGCACGCTAACCTCAGTCGAGACAAACCAAGTCAAACGCAACTTCACCAGAGAAAAGGAAGAGTTTATGTTATCCTCGAAGCGTTTGCACAATGGTGAACCACGTCGTGGTTTCACGCTCGTCGAATTACTTGTCGTGATCGCGATCATCGGCATTCTCGTGGCCTTACTGCTACCGGCGGTGCAAGCAGCTCGAGAAGCCGCAAGACGGATGTCCTGTACGAACAACATGAAGCAAGTCGCGTTAGCGCTGCACAACTACGAGTCGACTTACAAGTCACTTCCCAGCGGCGGTGAAGGTACAAACTATACAACGATCCCGCCATCCACGACCTTTAGTCAACTCTCGCCGTACATCGCGATCTTGCCCTACGTTGAACAGTCTACGCTGTACGACAAGATGAATCTGTCCTATTTGTACAACGATTCACGTTGGCTGCCAAATCAGGTGGCGGCCAAAACTGACGTCGCGACCTATGTCTGCCCCAGCGATCCGTTTCTCCAAAATCAGGATCCACTCGGCTACGGCAAACTGGACTACTTTTTCACCGTGTACACGGACATCGACCCGGTGACGGGCGTGCGTAACACTTCAACCCGCAAAGATGGCGCATTGGCCGTGCCGGCTACGTCGATGGCAGCCATCATCGACGGTACCAGCAACACGCTTTTTGCCATCGAAGATAACGGACGGAATAATCCCGCCGTGCCGTTTAACACGGTGTCGGCCTACCCCGATCCGGCTTGCAATGGTGTCGGCGGCGCTATTGGAGTTGACTGCATGCCAGGAAATCTGCGAGCAGTCTACCGATGGGCCGATCCGGATGCAGCGGGGAGCGGTATATCGGGCCCGCCCAACAGCGTGGCTGGGGCGCTAGCCGGCTTTATCAACCAGAACAAGAAGCCCATCGGTGGACCAGCGGCATGTCTCTGGAGCGTCAATAACTGTGGACTTAACGACGAACCGTTCTCGTTCCATCCCGGTGGCGTCAATGCGTCGTTGGCCGATGGCAGCGTACGATTCTTATCTGAAACGATGAATTTCGCTGCGTTACGCTACGCAGTCACACGTGCGGAAGGCATTCCCGCGAATTGGGACAACTAGTGTTTGTCGACTAAGCCCTTGGCAACTCGAAACCAGCGATGTTCGGGTCGGATGGCGTCACCGCCGTCCGATCCGGACGTCTTTCTTGCGGAGGTCGGGCGAATCAAAAGAGGAAAACCTCTTTGTTTTGATTTCTCCCTTTCAATGATCTTCTCCCAGTCGCCAGTCGGTTCGCGAAGTTCCTGGACGGCCTGGCCCACGGACGCCAAGTCCGGGTTGGCCAGCACCAGACGCACGTCTGTACGGTACAGGTCGGCAATGGAGTTGAACTTCTTCGGATTGCCTCAACCGGCGTCATGAGGCCAGCACCGCAACAAAACACCAACGACCGCTGTGAGTCGCCCTTACCGTTTCCTTCACTCCCGTCGAGCGTGGTCCGCCCTGGAGTGCTCCAACGCAGCGCGGCAACCAAGCCCGTCACTGCGACGATTGTGATCAGTATTAACATTCTGTATTTCGCTGATCCTGGCCTCCTTTTCTGCACCAGAAATGGGCACTCGGGTTACGTCAGAAATCCGCCAACGCAAGTGTACCGACCCAAAATCAAATTCACAGCCATTGCACTGAAAGTGGTTCGTGTGCGTTCCAATCTCTTGGATTCACGAGTCCCCTGGTGACTTCTCTAACTCCTCCGATCGAAAGCGGTAACCAACGCCTCGCACGGTTTCAATCACTCCAGACCAGTTCCCCAATTTCTTTCTCAGGGACCGGATGTGGACATCAATCGTCCGATCGAAGGAGGGGGAATCTTCCCCTCGACAACGGTCCATGAGTTCATTCCGGGGGAAGGCTCGGCCGGGCTGTCGGGCTAGCGTCCAGAGGAGTTGAAATTCCGTTGGCGTCAGTTGCAACTGCCTTCCGTCGACCTTCGCGACATAGCGCAAGCGGTCGATTTCGATTCCATTTGTGGTAACGACGTCACCGCTTCGTTCCTGGACGCTCGAACGGCGCAGCAATGCTTTAACGCGATGAATCAACGGCTTGAGCTTAAACGGCTTGCTCACGTAATCGTCGGCACCCATGCTGAATCCGACGATTTCGTCGATCTCTTCACTCTTCGCCGTCAACATCAGAATGCGGATGCCACATGTCTTGGGATCGCTGCGTAACTGTCGACAGACGTCCAAACCGTCAACGACCGGGAGCATCAGGTCGAGGATCACTAAATCGGGCAATACCATGTGGGCGAGGCGCAGACCTGCCTGGCCATCGGTGGCAACGATGACTTCAAAACCCTCTTTGGTGAGGTTGTACGTGAGTACGTCGACGAGTGATGGCTCGTCTTCAATGATCAGGATCGTCTGTTTCGTCATATCCTCGGACTGTTATAGAGTAGACTGATGTCTGATTATTTCCCCTTCCACGAGATAAACGACGTCCACGGCGATATTTGTGGCATGGTCGGCGACACGCTCCAGATGCCTGGACGCTGAAAACAGGCGCATCGATGCTTCGACCAGATCGGGAGAACGCTGCATCGTATGGATCAGTTCCCGGATGATTTCCCGGTTCAGCTCATCAACGGTGTCGTCCTTAGCACACACCTTTCGAGCCATGCCGCTATCGAGTGCAACATAGGCATCGATAGCGCAGTGCAACATTTCGAGGGCAATCCGGGCCATCTCCTTGAGCTTGTCGAGAACGGCGATCTCCGGTCCCGGCACCAAGCGGCAGGTACGATCCGCAAAGTGTACCGCCTTATCGGCGACACGTTCCAGTTCGCCGGTGATTTTCATGACGGTGGCAATACGCCGCAAGTCGACAGCAACCGGTTGGTGTAACGCGAGAATCTTTAGACATTCTTCTTCGATTTGCACGTCCCAACGGTCGATTTCGTCGTCTTGCTTGGCCAGCTCTCGCGCACACACTTCGTTGGGCTTCGCCAGCCCGTCCACGGCCTTGTGGATCATTTCTTCGACTATCGCGCTCATCGAGAGCAGGTTTCGGTGCAATGTGTCGAGGTCGCGAGTGAGATGAATGGACATGGTCGGTCTGCTTTACTCGAGGGACAAGACTATCCAAAACGGCCGGTGATATAGTCCTCGGTGTGTTTCTGGCGCGGCTTTGTGAACAACTCTGTTGTCTTTCCCATTTCGATCAAACGCCCCTCATAGAAAAACGCCGTCCGATCGCTGATGCGGGCGGCCTGTTGCATATTATGCGTGACGATAACGATCGTGTAGTTCTGCTTCAGTTCGAAGATCAGGTCTTCGATTTTCGCGGTCGAAGCGGGATCGAGCGCCGAGGCCGGCTCGTCCATTAACAGCACATCAGGATCGGTCGCCAGTGCCCTGGCAATGCACAGCCGTTGTTGCTGACCGCCGGAAAGTGCCAGCGCCGAGTCATGCAGACGATCTTTCACTTCTTC
>CAUJKL010000972.1 GCA_963204995.1 Planctomycetota bacterium
TGATAGGAAGGTTATTTCGTATGGGTCAGCCAAGGCTGCGGATCTTCTACGGTCCAAGTGATGAAACGACGCAAACACTAGAGTCTGCCGCTCCAACTCGCGAGAACGTAACCGTTCCGTTGAGTGAAGTCTTCCCTTTGCTCGCAGAGGCCGTGCGCAGCGAACGGACTTGGCTGCGAGACTTTGCGGATGACGAAGTGACGATTTCCACGGACTTGTACGAAGTGATTCTGGCTTATCAGCATTACCGTCGGCCATCGGCATAACGATGGTCGCCACGGAGACACCCACCCGGTTGCAACCGGGTTTTTTTATGCGCGGATGTTTTGGACTGCTGTGACTCGTCACAGCTTTCGTATGCGGCGTAGCTGCTATGATACGGAGAGGTCGGCGATGCCTGGACGTGGCTTTGCCGCGGAAGAGAAAGCGGTGACACGCCCCCGCACTCCAAAACAATAGTGAAAGCGCAGCGGCAAACACGAGCATAACACCTATGAGCAGCAGCGACAAAAAACCATCGCGAGCCCCGGACACTCGGCAGGAGACCTCGGAATCACGAACAGTGCGGACGGCGGATCTGATCCGCTCGATCAAGGAATATGCGGACAAGCTGCTGGAAGACGGCTCGACGCGGGGTGATCTGAAGATCTTATCCCGCACACTGCGGGAGTTGCGTTACGCCTTCAAAGTCTTTGCACCGTTTCGACACCGACGCAAGGTGACGATCTTTGGATCGGCCCGGACCAAGCCAGACGCTCCCGCCTATCAACAGGCAGTCAAGCTAGGCCGTGCCTTGGCGGAACAAGACTGGATGGTAATCACCGGCGCTGGCGATGGCATCATGGGCGCGGGCCACGAGGGAGCAGGGCGAGCCCATTCGATGGGGCTGAATATCATGCTTCCTTTCGAGCAATCCGCCAACGCCATCATCGACGGGGACCATAAGTTGGTCCACATGAAATACTTCTTCACGCGAAAGCTGATGTTTGTCAAAGAGTGCGACGCCGTGGTGTGTCTGCCGGGTGGCTTCGGAACCATCGACGAAGCCTTGGAGGTGCTTACGCTGCTACAAACTGGCAAACACGATATGATCCCCGTCGTCTTCCTCGACTCTCCGGGAGGCACTTACTGGACGGCGCTGCACGAGTTCATTAAAGAACAGCTATTGCAGGGAGGCATGATTTCAGAGGAAGATCTCCACCTCTACAAAGTGACCGATTCGTGCGACGAGACGGTCGACGAAGTGCTTCACTTCTATCGCAGGTACCACAGCATGCGGTATGCCCGTGAGGAACTCGTGATGCGTCTCAATCAAGCGCTATCCGAAGAGCAACTCGCCACGATCAACACGCAATTTGCGAGCATCCTCACCAAGGGACAGTTCCGTCAGACATCGGCGTTGCGAGCCGAGCGCGATGAACCGGAACTCGACGATAAACCGCGACTGGTCTTCCAATTCAATCGCAGAAATCTGGGACGGTTGCGCCAGCTGATCGACTTTCTTAACTCATCGATGTCGTCGGAGCCGCAATGACGTTCGACTAATCGAACGCGATTCCGATTGCAGAGCTTTCCGCACGCGGTCGCGCCAAGGCAACGCCGAAGCAGCAACTGGCAGCAACAAGCTTGATCGACGAAGTGCAGGAGCATCGCCGACTGTATTTGCCTCAGGCTGGTCTGTCGCATCGGCGGCGCGAACGATCAACGCATCACCGTCGGCAGAGTCGGCAGTCGCCTCGGCTTCCTGCCCCGCCGAAATGGCCACAGGATCGCGAGCCGGTTCTACTTGCGAACTATCTTCGCTGCCCGGTTGCCGCTCGGCCGCCCCGTCGCGGAAGTTCTCGGGAACGACACGCCCTTCGTAGATGTGAACATCCAGGATCAGACGGACGCGACCCGTGCGAATCTCCTCCAAGTAGACGCGATAGTGTCCGTTCGGGAACTTGCGTTCGCGGAAGACGCTCAGCGGGTCGTCGAGTACTTCCAGAGGCAACGGATACTCTTCGCTACCTTCACCGGTTGTTGCTCCGCTCGCAGCAGGTTGTGCTTGCTGTGCGCGAGCGGCCACGTCATCGACGACGCGCATGAACAATCGATATTCCACGAACACTTCTGCCTCAAACGAAGCAGCCACGAACTCATACGTTGACCGCGTCGTCGTGACCGAAGCTATCGAGTTGGTCGTCAGAAAGTCGACGGTCACTTGTCGAGCCTCGACGGGAATGATCACGCTCTCGACGACCTTAATGAACGTGAACGATCCTTCGCCCGGACTGGTCAGAACATCGTTGTCGGTTGCCTGCACCGGCTCGGTCCCGTTCCGAAAGAAGCGAATACCGTTGAAAATCCCCGAGCCATCGCTAGGACGATTGAGATCCAACGCCTGCTCGCCTTCTTCGCGGGCATCGTAGCGCAGCATGGCGGAGATCGGAATCGGCGCGGAAGGATCGGAAGGATCGACTACCCGCAAGTACTTGTGATGGACGTAGTAGACTCCTGGCGCGCCGCTGACGCCACTGTCGAGTCGCGCGGTGTTCGTCAGGTCCGGCACGATGTTCGTGTTCTCGCCGGATGACGTCTGGAATGTCAAACTTGCCTGTGGGTTACCGGGAACCGAATAGTTCTCGATGTTCCCGTCGCCCCAGTCAATGGTGAAGTGCCAGTTCGTTTCCAAATGCACCGCGTCACCGATCGTAACTTTCACGATGCCACGACCGTTCGAGTCGATATCGGAACCACCTTGGTCGACCGGTTCGATGTCAAAGATCGGAGCAAAATTGGTGGCCTGGCCAGAAATCGAATTGCGTATCGCCTGTAACTCGGCTTCGAGTTCGATGTAGAACGCTGTATCTGTCACGGGCGGATAGTGCGCTGGATCAGCAAATTTGGCCGAAAGCGTCGGCAGCGTTCCCGTAACAGGAAAACGCTCGGAATGAGTCCGTACGATGACGTAATCGGTGTCGGTCTTGTCAATGATCACATCGCCTTGAGCATAACCGCGCACGGCTCCTTCGTTCTCGACCGAGATCTCCGCCTGCGGATCCGGCAAACTGTCATTGATGACCAGATCGCCACCAGAGAACAAGAAGATCCAGCCGTTACCGCCGCGATTCTGGATCGGCGCGTCGATGGTGAGATCGCCTGGTAATTCGGCTCGCACCGTCGTATGGCTGCCGCCATCATTCAAGATTGGTGCTTTGACGTTGATTCCGCCGACGTGAATGATTTCGACGTCGCCGGCGAGTTTCGCGGGTGCCCCGCTGGGCCCGTTATTGATCCCTGACAACCCATCAACGGTGCCGATGGTCAGCGTCCCACCAGTTGCATTCTCGACTCTCACGCCACCCGCGAGTTTGTTCTCGGCAGCGATCGTGTTGACCGCAGCATCGATCGGATTCGCCGTTCCCACTCCGGAACGTGAACGGAGTGCGAGCCGATCCGCGACGATATCGGCACCGCCGGAATCGCCGCCGTCGACGATCGCACCACTGGTCGACGTCAATCGCACCAGAGTCGTGTTCACGAGCCGGCCGAGTTGGATGTTCTCATCGGCACGGAGATCGATTACACCACTCGCTGCGTTAATGACCGCACCGTCCGTCATCAAGACGGCTCCGCCGCTGCCGTTCAACGAAGCATCAGCATCGGCAACGATCTTGACGCCGGCCCCAGTCGTTGTAATGGCCGAGTTGCCGCTCAACAAAACATCGTCGTTGGCTGACAATTCGACCGCTCCGCCGGCGGACGTCACAGAACCGTTCACAGTGATATCGTCAGACGCGGTGATACGAATCGGCCCGGAGGCAGTGGAAGTTTCGAACTTCTTGTTGATCGTGACCGAGCCCGTTGCCAGATTGGCACCAGCTGCCGATTTAATCGTCACCGGGCCATCGAAGCGAGTCTCGCCGCTGCCCGCTGCTTGTGTGATTGAGTTGGCTAACAAGCCAGAAGTAAACCGCACGTCCGCTGCATTCGCGACGAGCACATCGCCAAGCCCAACGGAACTCCCAACGGCATCTTGGAACGAGGCGTTGCCAGTGCCCAGCGCGAGCGTGACGCCTTCTTGACAATCGTTCGTACCGTCCAAGGTGCTCGCCAGCAGCAGATCGCCGGCACCTGCTCCACTGTCGAATCGAACGGACCCACGCAAAGTCACCTTATCCGTAAACGTGATGTCGTCGCCGCTCGTCGTGATGTTCGCCGCCGTCCGCACCGCTCCGCCGCCAGCTTGCAGGAACGAACCACTCAAATTCATATCGGCTGCCGCGCCGAGATCGAGGGTTCCGGTGACACTCAATTCGACTCGACCATCGCCGGTTGTGGTGACCGCGTCGAGGAAAGCGATGTTCGCGGTGCTAATGTCGATGCCGGCTTCCGCGATGGCGTTCGTATTAACCGTGCCGTTGAACGTAGTCGTGTCGTGGCCGGCGTCCTGCACGATGTTGGTGGTCGCGAGCGAACTGGACAGCGTGAGGTCGTTGGTTTCGATGACCCGCAGTTGGCCGACGCGTTTCCCGTCACCAACCGCCGCGGCGAAATTGATATTGCCTGACGTTCCGGCATTCAGCGTGAGCGTTTCGACTCCCACGCTCTGAGCATTCACGGTGCCGTCGAATGTGATCGCGGCACCTGCCGTGTTGCCAGCGGCAGTCGTATCGAGCAGTACATCGGTCGCCGCACCGTCCGTTAGTGTGACAGGGCTGCCGAAGTGAATTCTGTCGCCAGTGGTGATGATGTTCGCCGCCAGCTCGACGGAGCCGCTACCGGATTCGCTGAAAGCTCCCTCTAGCAGCATGTCCGCGCTGGCATTGATATCGAGCAGTCTTGAATGCATGATCGCGACGCTGCCCTCGCCCTTCGACGTGACAGGACCGTTGAAAACGAACGCCCCGCCGGTGAGATCGAGTGCTGAGTGCGTCGCGTCCGTCGTATTGATCGTGCCGTCGAACGTTGTCGTCCCGGAACCGGCTTGTTGAACGATGCGCGAGGCATGGACGTCCTGCGCTGCCGTCGCATTCATCGCCGACACGATTCGCAATTCTCCCAGCGGGTCAATCCCGCCAACCATCGCGCTGAGCAACGCGTTGCCCGTGCCGAGCGCGATCGAGAAGTCGTTTGCTTCACCCGACTGGTTGTTGAGCGTCGAAGTGTTCGACAGGGTCAAATCGCCGCCGCCCGGTCCTGTGTTCACGGACACGCTGGACCGCAACGTGATCGGGCCGTTGAAATCGATGTTATCGGCCGAAGTGCTGATCGCCAGCAAGCTGCTGCCACCGTCGAGAGCGATGCCGCCCGCGATCGCAGCGACCGAGCCGATGCTGATCGGGCCATCTGTTGCAACTTGAGTCACTGGCCCTGTGTCGCCGATCACAACGCCGCCGGCCGCGCGTTCGACAATTAATGAACCGAGACGTTGCTGCTCGCCAAGATTGGCGTTGATCGAGACTGTTCCGGTGCCGGCGTCGAGCGTCACAGAATTACGTTCTATCGTCGTGGCACTTGCTGGACCGTCGTGGCTGTTGATCGCGGCGCTGCTCGTCAGCGTAATCGATCCGCCACCGTCGCCCGTGTCGATGGCGATGTCGCTCTGCGCGCGAACCGCGCCGTTCAGGCGGACATCGGCGTTCGATGTCGCCATTAATAGCGGGCCGCCACCGCCATTCAGCGTGATCCCTGTGCCTCCAATTACGTTCGTCCCGACACCGATATCGATCGGCTGGCTCGTGCGGACAAGGTTCACGGGCACCGTATCGCCAAACGTAACGCCCGCCTTTGCTGACACCACGGTCAAGCGGCCGAGCGGCGTGTGGCTGCCGACGTTTCCATTGAAAAACGAGGCGCCGTCGCCCAGCTCCAACGCCAAGCTGCTTGTTGTGCCTGTGACACCATCCACCGTCGCTGCGCTCGTGAAGGTAAGATCGCCGCCCCCGGAACTTGTTTTAATGGTCAGATCGGTGCCGAGCGTGGTTGGGCCGTTGATACGAATATCATCGGCGGTGGTTGTGATCGTAGTCCGAGCGATCGCGCTGCCGCGAAACACAACGCCCGCTCCGCCAATCGCATTGGTTCCCACACCGATATCAATCCCGCCATCGGTGTTAATGACTTCGACAGGCCCCTTTCCGCCCGCGCCCGGAACCTCGGTGGTCGATTGCCCGAAGATGACACCGCCGCCGGCCGTCAAGACCGTCAACGAGCCCAGTCGGTTTGTTCGCCCGAGGTCTTCGTTAACGAAAACGCTGCCGGCACCCGCGTCGAAAACGAGGTCATTGAACTCGTTCGTTTGACTATCGACAGGCGTGTCGTTGGTCAGAGTCACGTCACCGATTCCCGATCCCGTCGTGAACATGACGCGAGACGCCAAAGTCGTAGGACCGTTCAGTCGGATGTTTGCGTTGTTGGTCTCCAACGTAAGCGTAGTCGCACCGCCATTGAGAATGATCCCCGTACCGGCGATCGCGTTCGTTCCGACTCCGATGTCGATCCCGTTCGCGGCGTGTACGGTCGTAACCGGCATGGCATCGCCAATTGTCACGCCACCAGCGGCGCGAGTGATCGTCAACTTGCCGATCTCCGTGTTGCCGCCGATGTCACGATTGAAAAAGACGGAACCTTCGCCCGCATCAATGGCAAGATCATGCTCTCCAAGGGGCTGGCTATCGATCGGCGAGGCGGCTGTAAACGTGACGTCGCCGCTCTTGCTTCCCGTGTTAATCGATAAATTGCTTTGCAATGTTGTCTTGCCGTTGATCGTAACATTGTCGTTCGTCGTGACGAATTGGAGCGTCGCGTTCGAGCCGCCATTGAAGACAACACCCGAACCACCGATTGCGCTGCTCGAACCGATCGAGATCGAATCGGTCGAATTGACAAGTTGCACCGGCGAGCCATCACCGAACTTTACGCCGCCATCCGCCCGCTGAATGTCGAGTCCCCGCAACGGTACGTTGCCGCCGATGTTGCCGTTGAACAACACGGAGCCAATTCCTGCGTCGAGCGTCAGGCTGCGAGTCGCATTGGGCTGACTATCGATTGTGCCGCCAAAAGTCAGATTGGTGCCGACCAGCATGAGATCATTTTCGAGCACGACATCGCTTTCCAGCGTGATGCTCCCTCCACTTTGGACCGAACCGCCTAGCACCGTCGACTCAATAGAGTCCTTAACTTCGAGGCCATCCGGCAGCGAGAGCGCCATGTCGAAGACAACTTGCTGGCTTCCCACGCCGTCACCGGTCACTACGATCCTTCTGACTTCATTCCAAGTAACGGATGGCGCGACGTTATTGTTGCCCGAGTCTTTTATCGAAACATTGCCGCCCGAGTCCTGAACCGTCGCTACGTCGCTGGTATTGGTAATGTCAAGTTCCAGCACGCCGGTCCCGGTCATGAATGCCGCCGACACATCCAGCACCCGCCGCTCTTCCAACCTGCGTAGCGACAGACGAACGGGCGCGAACAGTTCCTGCCGCGCGGACTTCTCCCGTCTACGTCGGCGACGCAGCAAGAGATTTCGGGACCAGTTCGGCAACTGCATCGCAGATCCAACGTAGGGAATAGACGGAGCGTCGCGGCGGCAGAGACTCAGGTTCGATTATCGTTGCGGATTGCAAGGCGGTCAAACTTAATGTCGCCCGATGCCGACGTGGATTGAAGGGATTGTGCGGGTCTTGCAGGACGGAAGGGAAGAGATGACAAGGTGACCGAGTGCGAGGGGAGGACTGGATTGCTCTTCTGTCCTTGTCTCCCCATCTCCCCCTCTCCATGTTCGCTACAAAAGATGCCGGGCCTTGATATCGAGGTACTGATTGACCAGCGGAGCGGTCATGTCCTCGGGAAATACGTCCAGCGCTAGCACCCCACGATGCTCCAGGTCCGTCAATACTTGATGTCGCCACGTCAGAATCTCGGCGGCAGCGGCGGCACGGAACAGTTTCCGATCCGTGGCCGGAAGTCGCGGATCGACCGCATCCACCGCGTCAAACAGGCTATGGTCCCGCAGCAACACTCCGAGTGGCAGGTGCCGACCAACCAGATTCGTCAAGTATCGGTGAACCTGATGGGAATTCACTTCGTCGATCAGATTCGTCATCAAGACAACTAGCGACCGTTTCTTGCAATGCGTGTCGAGATACACGAACGCTTCGTCGTAGCGTGACTCGACCAGTCGCGGAAAGCGATCGAAGCCGGCGTGCAGCAGCCGATTCATCTGTGCCATGCCGCTGCGAGGTGGCACGAAAGTATGAATCTGATCGGAGAAGCAGACGAGCCCCACCGAGTCGCCTTGCCGCAGCGCCACGAAGCTGAGCATGAGCATGGCGTTCAGCGAGTGATCCAGCAGGCTGAGCCCGGACGAGTTGTTCGTCATCATCCGACCACAGTCCAGCAAGAAGATAATCCGCTGACTATGGTTCGTTTGAAAGTCCTTCACCGTGAGCTTGTTGCGGCGAGCGGTCGTACGCCAATCGATGTGTTTATAGTTGTCGTCCGGAGTGTAATCTCGCAGTCGTTCGAATTCGTTGTCTTGGCCGATCTTTCGCGTTCGCCGCACACCCATCAAGCTCAACCGATTCGTGCGGGCGAGAATGGCGTACTCGGACAACTGCTTCATGTCAGGATAGACGTGGATGACTGTCTCGACGGGATAGTTCAAGAACCGTCGCCACAGGCCGAGAATGCTCCGTGTCCTCACATAAACCTGTGCCAGCGTGAACGCACCGCGTCGCCGCGACCGGAACTCATAGTGCATAGTGACTCGGCTGCGCGGTTCCATGCGAGTCGAGAACTCTTCCGGTTCGGCATGGAACTCGTCGGGAATATCGTCGCGGATGGAAACAAAATACGGCCGATTCGATTGGTTATTGATCAAGAGCGTTACTTGATGCGGCACGTCGATCGAAGCAACTCGCGTCGTTGACCGCTCGGCGGAGAAGGCATTCGCCCGCGGCAAGGTCCACACATCTCCCACCGCAATCAGCACCACCACCGCATCCGCGATCGCGACCACCAGAAACAGATCGGGCCAAATCAACAAGGCGAACGTCAGCAAACAGGGTCCGACCATCATCAACACAAGCGGGATGTGCGGATAAATCCGCCGCCACGACGCGAGCGCGACCAACGGCGCAAAGATCACGAGCAGCGTCAGCCACGGTAGCGTGCGCAGCAGCTGAAATCCTTCACCGGCGGTTTCGAGATAGTCGTTCATGAAGAGTACGCTAGGCTTTCCGGCCTGACGGTCAGTCTAGAAAGGCTGACGTACGGGGTTAGATGCGAGGTACTTCCACCGAGCGAACCAAGTCGGCCAACAACGAGTCGACTTTATGACCCTCGACTTCGGCTTCGGCCGTCAGGATCACACGGTGCCTCAACGCTGGGATCACGATTTGAACGACGTCGTCGGGCACGGCATAGTCGCGTCCGTTGAATGCGGCCAGCGTTCTCGCGCCTTGCATTAAAGCCAAGCCCGCTCGCGGCGAGGCACCCATGTGAAACTGCGGCCACTGTCGCGTCAGTCTGACCATCTTGTTGATGTAATCGACCAGCTTGTCGTCCACTCGGACTTGGCCGTTCTCGTGCGTGATCCGCATGATCTCGGCGGGTGACGTGATTGTTTGAAGCTCTTCTTCCAATCGCTTGTTGATGTCAATTTGCTGGCTGTGCAATCGCAAGATGTCGGCTTCCTCTTGCTCTTGCGGATAGTCTGCGAACAGCTTGAACATGAAACGATCGAGTTGTGCCTCCGGCAAGTTATATGTCCCTTCGGACTCGATCGGGTTCTGCGTCGCCAGCACAAGGAACGGTCGTTCCAAGGTGTGCGCTAGGCCATCGATCGTGACGCGATATTCCTGCATGATCTCCAGCAGTGCGGCATGCGTCTTCGCCGGCGAACGATTGATTTCGTCGGCCAGGAGGAGTTGAGTAAACACCGGCCCGGGACGAAAACGAAAATCCTGATTCTTCATATCGAAGATCGGAGCGCCCGTGATGTCCGAAGGCATCAAGTCGGCGGTGAACTGGATGCGACCGAATTTACAGCCGAGCACTTTGCCGAGCGTCCGTACGAACAGCGTCTTTCCCAATCCGGGCACGCTTTCAATCAGCACGTGTCCGCTGGAGAACAAGGCGACCAGCGCGCCCAAGACCAACTCGTCCTGCCCGACGTAGATCTTGGCGATTTCGTCCGTCACTCGGTCAAACAGTTGCTTGGTCGGCGTCTCGCGGCCTTCGTGAGTGCCGGACAACGATTCCCGCAACGAGAACGCTGCTGACTGCGCGGGACGAACCGGCGCGGCGACGGGGAAGGGCGAGGCGAACGGAGTGGAGTTGGTTGGCGGCGATGCACTTGGATTCGTCGCCGGTGGTCGAGGCAGCGTGGAGGGCGGCGTCGTTCCGTACGAATCCATCGACTGCGGCGCAGGCGGAGCGTGATTGCCCGTAGCGGGCACGACTTGGACCATCGCACATTGAGGGCATTTGGCTTGGCGGCCTGCTGCCTGTTGCGGCACTTTGAGCATGCGGCCGCAAGCCGAACAAGCGAACTCGATTGCATCGCCGGCGGCGGTCGGTTGAGATTCAGATCCAGGCGGTGTCGTACTCATAGAATCCTCGTTCATTTTGCACCCCGGTGGCTGATACCGGAGTCGCGGCTGACATGTTCGTGGTAATAAGATACTCGGTCGCGAGCGTATTGCCGATCTTCGGTCATTTCGAGCAGTTCGCCCAGTGCGTCGATGTGTTTGCCAAAGTCGGCACGAACGACGGTGGCGGCATCTGCCGAAACGAGAGCGTCCGCAGCAACTGCCGTCCGCGACGAAGCAGAACTGGGAGATGACTTCGCCCTCCCAAAAATCGGATAGATGGCGATACAGCACAGAATTCCCAGCACGGTCAGATGCATCACGATAAAGCCGAGCGGCCAGACAGTAAAGACTTCGAACCCTGTCGGAATATTTGTACCGGGTTCTTCGTCGTAGACAGTCGGCCCGCCGGGACCACTTTCGACGAACACCACACGCCCGGGGCCGCAACTGGAAATCAGATGGCCAGCGAGCTTGCGGTGTTCGTGATTCACCAGCGGCAGATTCAACAGGAACGAACCGTTGTTAATAACGATGATCTTACTGTCGCCCCACTCGTCATATTGAATCTGATATGCAATCGTGTCGTTGTCGGATTCGAGCAGCGGCGTAAACGCTGGTCGACCTTCCCAGCTGTTGTCGACTCGGTTCACCCAAGCGTCAATATTCGCCTCGCTCGGCAACTGCAGTCGCCCGGCGAGTTCGATGTCGGTCTTGGCAGCATCGACGTCCTCGCTCCACGGACCTTTCAACGAAGCGACCTTGCGATAAGGCTTATCGCGATAGACCGTGAACCATTCGGCAGCATAATCGTCGGGCATTCGATTTCGTGCGGCATCGTACGACGCACGCGCGGCTGCTTCGCGACGCATCACTTCCAACTTCTGTTCGGGCGGAGCGTCTGGCAGTACCTGCTTCCAATAGTCCGCAGTCGCATCAAAGTCACGACCGACATAGACGACCGTGCGGCCCGTGTCGTTGAACAGCCACCACTCCAAAAAGTCACGCTGCTCGACCGTCGGTGGCTCGAAGTCATCTGGGAACCAGACGATGGTCTGGCACTCTTCCAGCTTTGGCGAGAGCCGTGACCAACTCGATACACGATGTCCCGCTTCTTCAAACATTCCGGCCAACACAGCCGTTCCATTGACGCTGGGGCCACCTTGAGAACCCCGGCGTTCGCCGTAGGTGGTGGGTAGATCTGCCGGGTTGCAGCCGATGCAGGCGAGCAACAGGATTAAGGCAAGTGCCGCGAAGCGGCTTGGGCGAGTAGCCACGGGCTTTAGCCCGTGGATCTGCGAAACCGACGAAGGCGAAGCCCCGAAGGGGCGATGCCAGCGGGCGTGTAGCGTTCGGCATCGCCCCTCCGGGGCTCGAATGATCCGTTGCATCCCGACCACGGGCTGAAGCCCGTGGCTATTTGCCTTAGCCGCTCTGCGGCAGATTCTGCGAAAGTGCCGCTCCCTTCCCCAAATTGCAATTGGATACTGATTGCTCATACGGTCGCCTGCTCCAAACTCCGATGGAACGCATCGAGTCCGTTCCAACAGGATTCAAATCGCCCCCGCTCCAACGAATGATTGCCGAAGAAAACATCTTCGAAGGCCAGCATCGATGTCTGAAGCGTGCCAAACAGATCGCCACGTCGCCGGATCTCACGCAAGTACTGGCGATTCGTTTTCCCTTTTGTCAAGCGGATCAACTGATGCTTATCGAGTTCGACGAGTTGATAGCTGTAGAGATAGATGATGGCATCCTTGTAATTGCCCGCCTCGTAGTGCCGCCGTGCTTCGGAGAGCAGATCAGTTTGCGG
>CAUJKL010000973.1 GCA_963204995.1 Planctomycetota bacterium
AGAACGACGAAGCCGAAACGACGGGTGCCGATCCACTGGCCGCGATTCGTTCCCTCCACACGCTGGCGTCACCAGACCGCTCGGCCATTCTGGTATTAAGCAACTTTCACCGCTTCATGAATTCCGCCGAGATCGTCCAGGCCCTTCAGCATCAGATCGTGCAAGGCAAACAGAATCGCACGTTCGTGGTCATTCTGTCGCCGATCGTTCAAGTACCCACCGAACTCGACAAGCAGATCGTCGTCATCGAACACGAACTGCCTGGTCGCGAACAACTGGAAGAACTCGCTCGCAGTATCGCCACCGAAGAAGGTGAACTACCAGAAGGCAATGAGCTTGCTACGGTGCTGGATGCAGCGGCGGGACTTACGCGTTACGAAGCCGAAGCAGCGTTCAGTTTGTCGTTGGTTCGCGAGCAGGCGATTCGCCCGCAGTCGATCTGGGAACTCAAGTCCCAGATGCTCAAGAAGAGCGGCTTGATCTCGCTGCATCGTGGCAGCGAGTCATTTGCAGATCTGGGCGGACTGGACGCGTTGAAATCGTTCTGTACGCGGGCCCTGCGAAACCAGGGACACCACAACGCACTCAACCGGCCACGGGGCGTTATGTTGTTGTCGCCTCCCGGTTGCGGAAAATCACAATTCGCCAAAAGCCTGGGGAATGAAACGGGCAGGCCAACGCTGACGCTGGATATCGGTTCGTTGATGGGATCGTTAGTTGGCCAGACGGAGAGTAATATTCGACAAGCGTTGCAGATCACGGATGCGATGGCACCGTGCGTGTTGTTTCTTGACGAATGCGAAAAGGCACTGGCGGGTGTCGCTAGTTCTGGCCAGACAGACAGCGGCGTGTCTGCACGATTGTTCGGCTCGTTCTTGAGCTGGTTAAACGATCACACCAGCGATGTGTTTGTTGTTGCCACCTGCAACGATATCAGCAAGCTCCCACCCGAGTTCAGCCGCGCGGAACGCTTTGACGGGGTGTTCTTCCTCGATCTGCCAAGTGCCAGCCAGAAGGGCAAGATCTGGGACATCTGTTTGGGTCTGTTCGAGCTTGATGCTAACCAGCCGAAGCCCAAGACAACCGATTGGACTGGTGCCGAGATTCGTAGTTGCTGCCGTTTGGCGGCGTTGCTCGATATCTCGCTCGTGGAAGCCGCTCAGAACGTCGTACCAGTTTCGGTGACCGCTGCGGAATCCGTTACATGTCTGCGTGCGTGGGCCAGTGGAAGGTGTCTCGATGCCGACGTGCCGGGACTCTACAATCCGTCTGGTCGTACTTCCTCGAAGTCGCGGAGAAGTATTCCACGCGACCCGTCACTGAACTGAGGCGCAATTCGCACCTCGTGACTCAGGCCAGACCATTATCGCGCCGTCCGGTGCAGTTCTATCGGGCGGCGTTTTTCGTTGTGTGGCCGTTCCTGCAACACGGTTGGCGGCTGCGCACACTTCACTTCCAACAAGGAGTCTTATAATGCCCGAACTACACGAGGGCGAATCGATCGAGATGCACGGGTCTGCTCAGCAGCCGTACCTTCTCAGGAATGTCGGTGGCGTGTACTCGTGCTCATGCCCGGCTTGGCGCAACCAGGCACTGCCGGTCGAGCGAAGAACATGCAGACACTTACGCCAGCTGCGTGGCGACGTTGCCGAACAGCAGCGGGTGGGGCGAGCATTAACGCCGCAGCAGTGCCCACGTCAGTCGAAGGCGACGCCTCCCCCATTATTGCTCGCGAAGAACTGGAACGAAGCGCAGGCCCCAACGGATTGGTGGCTGAGCGAAAAGCTCGACGGCGTACGCGCCTACTGGGATGGTCGGCAGTTTTTATCACGACAGGGTAATATCTATCACACACCGAGCTGGTTTGTGGCGAACCTTCCCCAAACGCCTCTCGACGGCGAGCTATGGCTGGATCGCAAAGCATTTCAACGCACAGTCAGCATCGTGCGCCGTCACGACGAGCCCGACGCCTGGAACACAATCACGTTCCTCGTGTTTGACGCCCCCAGCATCAATGAGCCGTTCGAGGCGCGATTGGCGTTTCTGCAGGATATTCTGTGCCAGCCGTCTGCACACTTGAGAGTGCTCTCGCAGAATCGCTGTCAGGGACCAGACCACCTGCGTGATGAACTTGCTCGCGTCGAATCGCTAGGTGGCGAGGGACTGATGCTTCGCGAACCGGCTTCATATTACGAGCAGGGCCGTTCAAACACGTTGCTCAAGGTAAAGTCATTTCATGACGCTGAGGCGCGTGTTGTGGAGCACGTCGCCGGTCGCGGTCGTCATCGGGGGCGTCTGGGAGCACTGCGCGTCGTGCTGCCGAATGGAATCTTCTTTTCTGTCGGTAGCGGTTTTCGGGATGCACAGCGGGAAGCCCCGCCGCCGATCGGAGCCACGATCACCTTCCGTTATCAGGAGCTGACCGACGGCGGAGTGCCTCGGTTCCCGACATTCTTGCACGTCCGCGAAGCCGTTACCGACAGCACGTCCTGAGGCGCTGACGGTGCGTCCTACAGTCCACTTCCAATTTAACTATGTTTTGATCCTCTAGGAGACTCCCATGCCCAGACGTCGATTTGAATTCATCAACGGCCGTTCCTACAAGTTTTGGGAGGTCGCTGTCTCTGGCTGCGGCGTGACCGTCTCCTTCGGCAGGATTGGCACGGACGGGCAGTCGCAAGCCAAGACTTTCCATGACCACGAAGAGGCTGCCCGCCATGCCACGAAGTTGATTGCCGCCAAGACCAAGAAGGGCTATGCGGAGGTTGAGTGCCGTGAGTCTGAGTCCGTTTAATTAATCATCGCTGCTCTTGATCGGACGCAAACGGAACTGGCCCAGGAGCAACGTACGTCACGTCAGGCTCCGACTTGGTGCTCCCCGAATCAACCATCACTTTGCTGGAGGTACGTGCATGCCTGCTTTACTTCCCGGGCATCAGGCAAACTTTGACACGCTTTGTCGAGCGGTGACAAACGGCGATGCGGCCGTGGTGGATTGCCAGCACCGCGCGACTGGTGAATCGGTCGCCGTCGTCTGTGCGGTGAACGCCGACCGCGAGTACGAACTGGTACCGCTGGCGATGCTGTTCGCTGGCGATCCCTACGAACTACTCAATCCGCCGTCCGCGGAAGGTGGCTACGTGAGTGCCGACGACCGTGCCGACTAACAGGTAACGCGAAGCGTCGGAACGAGCTCCCGATTCGACAGGCTTGCAAATGCCCAGCCATCCCACTGAATTCCTCATGTGCGATGGAACGGGAGTGCCACAGAGCACAGTCACGTGAGAAGTGACCGACGAGCCTAAGCGGATGCTTTGCCAGCCTGCTGGCCGGTCTAGAGCCCAGACTGTTTTATTGCTGTTCTATTCTGGTCGGACTGATCACCCGACACGACAGACGCAGACAGACATTCGCGCCCGGAGTGAGCCATTCTGCGAAATCAAATGGGATGAATCTGGGCCTCTTGAATTTGAACACGCTCAGCGGCGACATGCTGCTGCGTTGTGTTCTCTGTTTCTCATACCCTTGGACCCTCGGAGGAATCTATGTCCACCAATCTGCTCGATGAACCAATCGTCCAACCATCCACATCGCCATCGCAGCGTCTGCGAACAACCTTTGCTGCCGTGCGAATCGCCTTTACTTGGCTGGGCACACGCAAGACGTTGACCAGCGAACAGACGGCGCAGGCTGCCGAATCATTCGGTGCCGAGAAGCAATACCTGTCCGCCGGCAAGAAGCTGCTCGACACCAAACATCCGGCTCTCAAAGCAGTCACAGGTGTCCGCACGCGAATTGTCTCGCTGTGGAAAGCCATGTCGCTGCCGTATCCCGAACACGGTATTCGATTGATCCGTCAGGATCAAATCGAGGTGTTCACGAGACACTTGCGTTTGTTGCAGGGCGAACTCGAAGAGGCGGTCACTGGCCTGGAGGTCCATTACGCGGAGTTGAAGTCAGCAGCTCGCGAACGACTGGGGAGCTTGTTCAATCCAGAGGACTATCCCGCGTCACTTCAAGGCATGTTCCAAATTGCTTGGGATTTTCCTTCGGTCGAACCGCCCGAGTATCTGCGCAGGCTGCATCCCGAAGTTTACCGTCAAGAATGCGAGCGCGTTGCCAGGCGATTTGATGAAGCGGTGCAGTTGACGGAGGCAGCGTTCATCGACGAGTTGCAACATCTCGTAGCACACTTGACGGAACGACTGTCCGGTCAGACGGACGGCAAGCCCAAGGTCTTTCGTGATTCAGCAGTCGAAAACTTGACGCAGTACTTCGAGCGATTCCGCGAGTTGAATGTCCGCAGCAACGAACAGCTCGATGAACTGGTCGGGCACTGCCAACACATAGTGGCTGGCGTCGAACCCCAGACCCTGCGCGACAACAATGTGCTGCGGCAATCGATGGCCTGCGAATTGTCACAAGTGCAGAACGTCCTGGATGACCTGCTCGTTGACCGTCCGCGTCGAAACATTTTGCGTCGGCCTCGTTGAAAGGAACGCTGCGTGGAACTTGTCATTCAACCTAATGGCATATTGTACTGTGTTTACGACGAGGCGATCGATCTGACGGCGTTTGGGCAACTGAATGTAACGCGAGGATCGCATGTCGAGCCAGATGGTCAGGGTCAGTGGTTCGCCGATCTCGCGCCCGTCGCGGGCCCGAAACTTGGACCGTTTGCGCGAAGAAGCGAAGCGTTGACGGCGGAACGGTCATGGCTCGAATCGCAATGGCTGACGGGCGGTCGCGACTGCGGAAGTTCTTCGCGGTAGACGATCGTACGCACGAACTGAACTCCGCAGAAGGGAAGGTTATGCCATGCACGAACGGTGGTGGGAGCGATGATTGTCAGGGCTGCTGCGACGAAGCGAGAGGACTACTTGCAGAGCTGGTGCAGCTCTATCAACGAACCGATCAGGATGCGGACGGCGACTTATCGAGTGCCGACTATGTTGACGAGTGCGGTCCGCTGGTCGAGCGTGTGCAGCAGTTTCTGACCCGAGTCGCCACGGCCTCACGCCATGAATACTGACGTTCGGGCACCCTTAGCATCGAAGTTTGCGGCGCAGCGACGTTGTAGTTATTCCCGTACATCAAGCCGGATACGCTGTCCGAATCGGCATCTGCTGCGGCTCTGCCAGTAGCCAGTAGCCAGCAGGGCACAGTTGGCTGCTCGGAAAGTCAACTCGTTCGCCGCGCCGACCTCCTGGATCGTTTTAAAGCACTGTTGATGTCATGGCTTCCGTCTTGGAGGCCATTTTCGTTTCTTGTTCCAATTTGAACGAAAGGACGCTCTATGACGCAGACCGAATTGAATCGGGAAGTTGCCGCTGCCACCGGCGAATCCATGTCGATGGTCAGGCTGATGGGCTTCGTGCCGCTAACGCCAGTTCCTTTTGAGCGGGATCGCGATCCGCTCGTGGTGGACTGGGACGAGGTCGAACAACAACGGATGGTCTTACATCCCGTTTAGATTCATCCAGATCCTAGGCGGCAAGGAGGCCGCCTTGTTGTTTGTTTCAACCAAGTCGCAGCCAGATAGCCATGAAAACAAAGTTAACCTTATCAATCGAAGTCGAGTTCGACGGCGAACAGACGGTCGCCGAGTCGTTGGCCTCCGCCGTCGACAGACTGAAAACGGCACTGTCGATGCCCGGCGTGCTGGACGAGTTTGGCAACCCGCACTTCGGTGAGTTCTATGTGGAAGCGTTGGAGTTGCGACGCAACCAGT
>CAUJKL010000974.1 GCA_963204995.1 Planctomycetota bacterium
GAATTCGTGGGGTCAAACCGGCTGACCCCACGAATTCAAGACGACCACGAATTGGATTTTGGTATCACCTTATTCTCCCGCTGCCTTGTCGAGAATCCGCTGACTCCCAGAGTTCTCGGCTCCTGGATCAGGAGTTCTGAGCCTACATGAAACTGCTTTCGCTACGATCCCGTTGCGTCGGTCGATGGAGTCCGCGGGCAAGGTGGCGGAATCGTCGCCGGGCCATTTAAGACCAGACCGGTAGGAACTGGTGGATCAACTAGTTGCCGAGTGAGGTGCAGCAAAAAGGTTTCCTCCCACCCGCAGGTCTGTTTCACTAGTAGGGCATGTGCAACACACCACATCCTCTCAGCTGGGTTTCAGGTTCCGCAGAAAGTCGCCTGCACGACTTCATCGGGTGCCGGTGCGGCTTCATACTCCGTGAACTCGGGCTGTTCGGTGAATGGGTGCTGTAACACTTCGTGGAGGCGATGAAAGGGCGCAAAGTCGCCACTGTTGCCAGCCTGGATCGCTTCCTCGACGCGGTGATTGCGCGGGATGAACACGGGGTTCGTGCGGCGCATTAAGGAGATAGCTTGGCTGCGGTCGACATCGTGGAGTCGCGACCGCCAAGAGGTTAGCCACGCGACAATTGCCTCGGGCTGGTTGAACAGGTGCATGACGGCCTGGTCACTGCCGCTTTCGAGCGCGTCGGAAAGATGCCGGAACACGAGAGTGAAGTCGGCCTCGCCTTCTGCCATCGCGGAGAGTAAAGCCTCGACAAGGTGCCAGTCGTCGGCGTCGCCCTGCTGGATGCCAATCTTGGCCGTGAAACGTTCTTGTAGTGCGGTTCGGTGAATCCCCGCGAAGGCGTCGAGTGCCGATTCGGCTTCGGCGACCGACCGCTGCGGATCGCCGTCGAGCAGAGGCAGCAGGGTTTCGGCGAAACGCGTCAGGTTCCAGTGTCCGATCGGGCTCTGATTGGCAAAGGCGTAACGTCCCTGATGATCGATCGAGCTGAATGTTTTTGCCGGATGGTAGGCGTCCATGAAAGCACACGGACCGTAGTCGATGGTCTCGCCCGACACGGTCATGTTGTCCGTGTTCATCACACCGTGGATGAAGCCGAGCTGCATCCAATGGGCGATCAGTTTGGCCTGCCGTTCAATGACTCCTACGAGCAGAGCGCGGTAGGGATTGTCGTCGTGCTGCGCATCGGGATAGTGACGCTCTATCGTATAGTCAGCGAGAACCTTCAAGTTGTCGTGATCTTCGCGAGCCGCGAACCACTGGAAGGTTCCAATGCGAATGTGCGATTGTGCGACACGCGTGAAAACTCCGCCGGGCATGAGACCTTCGCGGAGCACGTTGTCACCACTTGCGATGGCGGCGAACGCACGAGTCGTCGGCACTCCTAGAGCTGCCATCGCCTCGGAGACAATGTATTCGCGCAAGACCGGACCCAGCGCGGACCGTCCATCGCCGCGGCGCGAGAATGGCGTCTGGCCCGCGCCTTTGAGTTGGATGTCGAAGCGGACGCCGTCGTCGCGGACGACCTCGCCGAGCAGAATAGCGCGACCATCGCCGAGTTGCGGCGAGAAGCCACCGAACTGGTGCCCGGAGTACGCCATCGCCAGTGGTTCTGAACCTTCCGCGACCTCGTTGCCAGAAAGGATGGCAAGTCCTTCTGCTGAATCGAGGCGGGTGGCATCGATTCCGAGTTCGGTCGCCAGGCGGTCGTTCAGCCGGATCATCAACGGTGCGCTAACCGGCGTGGGTTCGACCGGAGCGAAGAACGCGTCCGGCAGTCGGGCGTAGCTGTTGTCGAATGGGAAAATCATATTGAGGCCATCGGAGATGAAGGTTTGTTAACGAGGAAGTTGTTTTGGGAGTATTGCTTGTCTTCCCTTCCGCTCGACGTTCGGTGAACCGAATCCGGATGGTCGGCCGAAAGCTCCGTTGAGACCGGCGACTATTTCTGCGTTATCGAGTTGGTCGTCTTTCGCTGTATCTCATTGCTTAAACCAAGTGCTGAGAAGCGTGGTCCCTTCATCCTTCTCGATCTTGCCATTCTTGCCGATGTCGGCTGTATTGAGGAGCGGCGGATCGAATCCTGGAAAAGTCGAGTATTCGGGGGAAGGGCCGCAGACGATTGTACACACGGCAAATGTGTCGGGCCATTTTGTCTTGGCGCGACTGACTCGTTTGTCGAGTTATTCTTTCGCTCCCACGCGAGCATGCCAAGCCGCAAATCGATTTGCGAGATCCGCCACTCGCTTTGGCTCACGTTGTGCCAGGTCGTCGGTCTCAGTCCCATCCGCTTCGAGATCGAACAACTGCCAAGCTTCATGCTTGCGCGGGCGCACCGCTTTCCATTTGCCGATACGAATGGCCTGATGCTGCGGGACACTCCAGCATAATTCTGCGTGCGGCGTGCGCTCGTTCCCCGCAAAGATTGGCAGCAGGCTCTTGCCTTCGACCGGCAACGGATGGCGACCTTCGTACTCCGTGGGATAATTCGCGTTGGCAACGTCAAGACAAGTCGCCATGAAGTCGATCACGTGTCCCGGTTGATTAGTGATCGAGCCGCGATCGCGAACGACGGCGGGCCAGCGAACTACGAACGGAGTGCGGATGCCGCCTTCGTAGGCTCCTAGCTTCGTGCCGCGCAGTGGCGTATTGCTGGCATTTGCCCAGGCGAGCCCGTAGGCGGCGAAAGTGTCGTGAGGTCCGGGCAAGTGATCTGGACCACTGCCCGGCCGGATCGGAATGCCGTCCTTTCGCCAGCGATCGTTTGTTGCGTTCGGCCCAAAACCGAAGCCGCTTTGACTGGGAACTAGGCCGCCGTCCGGTGCGGCACCATTGTCCGACAGGAACATGACGAGTGTGTTGTCGGCTTCGCCGGCACGCGTTAGTTTCTGAAGCAACTCGCCGACCCCGTGATCGATCGCGGCGACCTGCGCTGCGTAGACAGCCATGCGTTCGGCCTGCCAGTCCTGATGTGCATCTGCATCCCAGTCATGAACGCTTGTCGGTCGCGGCGACAGCTTCCAATCAACTGGCACCAAACCAAGCTGTCGTTGAGTCTCGAACCGCCGTGCGCGAAGCTGATCCCAGCCCAATGTCTTGTAGCGAGCCCGATAGCGAGCCACATCGGCCTCGCGCGCGTGCAACGGCCAATGCGGCGCAATATGCGCGACGTACAGAAAGAACGGTTTCTTCTGCGCGAGTGCTTCGTCCAGAAAACTCGCGGCGTAATCATTCAACGCGTCGGTCAAATAAAAGTCCGGCGGCAGTTCCACGCGTTCACGATCCAGGTAATACGGATTGTCTTGCACTTCGTGGAAGTAGCTGATTTTGGCCTGACACATCGGGCCGTAGAACCGATCGAACCCTCGATCGAGTGCCGAATCGCGACTCTGCCATTTGCCCACCATTGCCGTGTGATAACCGGCCTGCTGAAGCACTTCGCCAATCGTAACGCACTTATTAAAGTCCTTCGGTTCGTTCCAGCGATCACCGCGATGCCCGACTTGCTGACAATACAATCCCGTTAGCAAAGAAGCACGCGTCGGTCCGCAGATGGCGTTGTTATAGAATTGCGTGAAACGCAGTCCGTCGCTGGCGAGTGAATCGATATGAGGCGTCTCGATCTCGCCGCCGTAACAGCCGAGATCGGACCAGCCGAGATCATCGGTCATGATCAGAAGGATGTTTGGCGGCGTGACAGGGAGTTCGGCAGCGGGCAACGCGGCCAGCGGCGAAAGCAACAGTACCGTGAGCAGCATGGGAATCGGTTGTATGTTCTTCAACGGGCGGCTCCCGTGGCAGAGTCTGTGGCTGGCTTCGACTTCAGCCCAACGGTGTTCACCGCAATCACGCGATAGACATGCTGTTTGCCGGGTTCTGGTTTGGTGTCGGTGAATTGCGTTGGCACAAGCGGTTGCGTTGGCGTGTCGCTGTATTGCAGATTCTGGAAGATGGGGCGACCGAATGGGTTCTTGCCTTGCTCGGGCAAGTTGGCAAGGAACTGGCCGTCACGCTCGATGATGAAACCGGCCAGTCCGCTCTCGAGATCGGCTTCAGCCTCCCAGCTCAATTCGTTGCCCCGCACACGCAGATTTGTCGGTGCGGGAGGAGGTGTCGTGTCGGTCAAGTTCGTGTCCTTGACGTACTGCATCCAGGCTTTCGCGATAGTCTCGTTCGGCAACCAGGCGGCCTTCAAAGGATCACCGCCAAACTTCGAGGCAGGGACGGCTTCAAATCCGGCGACAGTGGCCAGCCACGCATCGTCTGTCGGTAATGGCTGGAGTGGATCGCCGCTGACCTTCGGCAGTCGAACACTCAGGCAGGCATCGAGCCAGGCAATAGCCAAGTAACGTTGATTGCCACACTCGTGTGCCGTCAATGGATCAACAGCCACGCCGAGCAGCCCGCCCTTGCCTCGCACTTCATAAAAGAACGCTTCATTCGCGGGCCACACGCCGGCAAAGCGACCGTCCTTGACGGTCACTCCCTCCTGCGTCCCCGGATTGCACATCATCGGCACTTGGAGCGCAGCATCGGACAACACGTGAGCCTTAATCGTGGGACGCTCTGGATTCGGTTGCAGCAGCGGTACACCCGAACGCAGCCACGCAGCGGCGACTCGCTGCGGATGCAGCAGCACCATTCCGCCCGCCCAATGACCGCCACCGCTGTGCCCCCATAACGCCCACGGCACCGTCGCCAGTTCAGGGTGGCTCGACTTCGTGCCGAGATCCACCAAGCATTTTTGAAACGAGTCGCTCGACCCATTTCGCGGATCGCACCACATCTGACATTCGGCCTTATCCGGTTGCTCATAGGACGGAGCGAGCAGGGCACAGTCGTGCTTCTTTGCCAGCGCCTGCCAGTGCAAGTCGTACGCGCCCGTCAGCCCGGACTTGCACGACCCTTCGCCGCAACCATGCTGGTGTACGACCACGCCGCGGAGCTGCTTCACATGCGGCGGAATCCAGATGGTGTAGTTGACCGGATAGACCAGCTCACCCGGCTGCATCGAAGCCTCATAGCGGACGCGATAGTAAGGCGGTTCGGCTGCGGGAAAAACATCATACGGCGGCTGCTGGCCGAACAGTTCCGTCGTCAGTGCAACGAGCAGAAGCGGAATGAGGCGCAGGGTTCTTGCGATGGAGTGGAACATGGGTGTGGTCCTGAGTGGTGTCAAAATCGCGGCGAGCCAAGCGGGGCGCGCAACGAATTGGCAATGCATGTGAAGGTGTAAAACAAGTGGGTTGTAAATCAGCGGATGGGCGCAACCGGCGTTCCTCGCGTAAATGCTAGCAGTGTTGTCGCTTAGATCGTCCTTGGGGTATGGTAAAAGTGGACCTCATGTGGCAGGAAATAGGGATAACAATTCCAACCCTACTCCTGTTAAACCACCGAGATCCAGAAACATGATGTCACAAGAACTTCTAGCTGCCAAGAGTGAGCAATTGCACGGCACCGTTGACGAACTGGGGCGAGCATCCACGGGACAAGCCGAAAGCGCCGGGATAAACCGGCATGGAGTTGCGAATGAAAGAGTCGTATAGAGAAGGTGAAGCGAGCCACTCTAGCCCCGAGTCATGCGCCGGGGATGGTAACATCCCGGGTGAAGCGTTGACA
>CAUJKL010000975.1 GCA_963204995.1 Planctomycetota bacterium
CCCCGTATTTCTGACAGGCTGGAAGCCTATCCCACCCAATAAAATCACAGCCTCGGAGCGTAGGAGGTAGAAAGCTCCTCCGGCCCGAAGGGTCGAAACAACCACTGCCGGGTGCCGTAAGGCCCCGGTCGACAGATCGCAAATTTACTTCCAAAGCCCTGAAAGGGCGACACAGCGAGAGCCAACACCATGGCAAGAGCTCATCAACAGCTCCTCGACCATGTCGTGTTCAGTACACAGTAGCGCAAGCTCCATCTCTTCGCTGGACATCGCAACGAAGTTTTCGCCCATATGTTGAATATGACCTTCGATATATCTGGGAGTAGCGATACCAAATGTGTCACCCTTTCAGGGCTTCGATATGCACTTGGCACTCGATCCGGGGCCTTACGGCACCCGGCAGGGGTTGTGCGGACCCTTCGGGCCCAAGAAGGTAAACCAGGAATAATTGGGGAAGTTAGGATCGTCCAGGAAATAACTACCAAATCTTGAAACAGGCGGGTGGCTGTTGCGGAGTTTTCGACGCCACGGCTGATTGGAGTTCATGGTAAGCCGGGGCTTCGCTGACTCAGCCCCAGCCACCTCGTTTCATGAAGTTATTTTCTGGACGATCCTTATTTCGCGAGTGTTACTACGATGGCATGACGACATCTCAGTTGTTGGATCGCTCGAAGCGTCCATCCGGCTTTGGCGCGAATTGAATGCACAACGGGACGCCAGTGGCTGGCGTCCCGTTGTTGAATTCCCAGCGGTTGTTGCTGCTGCTACTTACTGCCACCGCCTTCTTGCAACTTTTGCATCACCTCGTCCAAGTTGAAACTGGCCGCCTTCTGGCGGGGCGGATAGTCCTTGAATGTCATCAAGAAGTTGCCGACGAAGTCCTGTGCCGGCACGAGCAAGAAGACATGGTCGATCAACCAGTCGTAATAGGTGTTCGACGTGACATCGGCCCGCTCGTAGGGATCTAGGCGAAGATTGAAGATCTTGGGAACGCGAAGACTCACGAACGGTTCGGCCCAAATTTGCAATGTGCCGCGGACGCGTTGTTCGAGGAACACGAATTTCCAATTGTCGTATCGCAGCCCGGTCAGTTGCTGGTCGTCGTTGCAGTACAGGAACGACTCGCGAGCGCTCCGAGTCTTCACGGGGTCCGTTATGTGACCAAGTTGGTTGTAGCCGTCCAGATGGACCTTGTAAGTGGTGTCGCCCACTTGATGACCCTTGAGCAACTTGTCGGTGATGTTGTCATCGCCGGCGATTGCCAACAACGTAGGCATCCAGTCCAAGTGCGACACGATATCGTTCGATACTGCCGAGGCCGGAATCTTGCCGGGCCAGCGGACCATGCATGGCACGCGGTAAGCGCCTTCCCAATTCGAGTTCTTCTCGTTACGGAACGGAGTCATCGCTCCGTCCGGCCAGGTGTTCATATGCGGCCCGTTGTCTGTGCCGTACATGACGAACGTGTTGTCTGCGATCCCGGCGTCGTCGATCGCTTTTAGCACGGTGCCCACGTTCTTGTCGTGGTCGATCATGGCATCGGCATATTCGCTCATCCAACGACCGGACTGGCCGACGCTCTCCGGCTTGACGTGCGTGCGGAAGTGCATGTGTGTGAAGTTGACCCACAGAAAGATCGGTTCGTCGCCTTTCGTTTTCCGCTGAATAAAGTCGACCGCTCGGGCCGCCACATCGTCGTCGATCTTCTCCATCCGCTTCTTGGTCAGCGGCCCGGTGTCTTTGATCTTTTGTTTGCCCACGCGACCGAAGCGTGGGTCGACCGTTGGGTCGTCCACATCGCTCGCCAAGCAATCCATCACACCGCGCGGGCCGTACTTGGCGCGAAACTCCGGATCCTTCGGATAGTCCGGATGCTCCGGTTCTTCTTCGGCGTTCAGATGGTACAAGTTTCCATAGAACTCATCGAATCCATGTACCGTCGGTAGATACTCGTTCCGGTCGCCGAGATGATTCTTGCCGAACTGGCCGGTCGCATAACCCCGAGCTTTGAGCAGCGTGGCGATCGTGGGGTCTTCTTTCTGCAAGCCAACTGGCGCGGCCGGTAGCCCAACTTTCGTAAGGCCGGTTCGCATCCCGTGCTGTCCCGTGATGAACGACGCGCGCCCCGCCGTGCAGCTTTGTTCGGCGTAGTAATCCGTGAACAGCAAGCCTTCGCGTGCGATGCTATCGATGTTCGGAGTGCGGTAGCCCATCATGCCGCGTGTATACGCGCTGATGTTCGACTGACCGATATCGTCACCCCAGATGATGACGATATGTGGTCGTTTCTCCTGTGCCGTCGCAGACTGCGTGGCAAATGCCGTCGCAAAAACGGCGACCAGCAATAGCGAGCTTTGCCAAAATACAGCTTTCATGTTTCCTAGCTCCTTAGATCAAAGGTTAGATGAGATAACTTGCAGAGGCCCTAGCCCATGCAACCCAGTCGAGAGAGTTGCAAGTTTAACGCCCGATCGGCCCAATGCAAGTTCTGAGGCAACAGTGACAAGCGCCTTTTAGCTTTTCAATTTGGGAGGCCCAACTCGGATAGTAACCCGACGCGTGAGCAAGGAAGGCCTTGATCGTAACCCGACGCGTGAGCGAGGTCGGCACTGATTCCCGCCTCAATTCCTCGCTTGCGATTCGGGTTACGATGGCGACCGATCGCGTACACCGCTTTCCATTCGGACGGCTCGAACAGCACTTCGCAGTCTAGGTCGGGACACGCGCGTCTCAGTCGGCACAACAACATGATACGCCACGCGACCAGCATGTAAACGGCGACTGCCTTGAGTTCGCGTTCCAATAACTCGAACTGACGCTTCTTGCGAAAGTAAACTTCGATGCCCCAACGCACACAATAATAAATATTCTACAGCGGCACACACTTGCTCATCGGTGTCAATCGGCAACGTCGTCCCCAAGACCCACTGGATGGGCAATTTGCGCTCCGCACACCAGGGTTCGCGGAGCGTTACGGAGCAGGCGCGCACTTTCACCTCGGCTAAACCGCTTTGATTGTGCATCATCGCTTGGCCGAAAAAGACTCCCGACCCCGTGACGTGCGCCACGTAGCGTGCGATGTCAACTAATTCCCGATTGGCTCCGCCTCACGAAACACTTTCACGCCCAAGTGTTCGACCATAATGGCGTACAAAGCGGGTACGACCAGCAGCGTCAATAACGTTGCGATGATCAAACCAAAGATCATGCACCACGCCATGCCCTCCCACAATGGTCCGCCATCGAGGGCCAGTGGCAACAAGCCGCCAATCGTCGTCGCTGTCGTTAAAAAGATCGGTAGGAAGCGTTGTTTGCCTGCTTCGACGAGGCAGTTGCGGAACTGATCTCGCGTCAGGCCGTGGATCGGGCCAGTGCCATTCTCGCGCTCGGCGGTTTCCTTGATGAGGATGTCCGCGAACTCCATGAAGATGATGCCCGTGTTCAACACGATGCCGAACAGCGACAGGATGCCAAGTTGTGGCATGAAGCCGAGCGCGTTGTTTGTCAGCCATAATCCTGGCAACGCACCAATCAACGCCAGCGGCAACGTCGTCAAGATAATGACCGGCTTGGCCCAGCCGTTGTATTGGATGACGAGCAGCAACACGATCGAGAGTACGGAGATGCCGAGACTCAGTGCGAGCTGGCTGGAACTGCGTTCTGACTCTTCGAGGTTTCCTCCCACTTCGACGCGATAACCGCTTGGCAATTCCGATTCGAGTTGCTTCATCTCGTCGGAACTCATAATCTGCTTGACGATGTCGTTGCCGGAGGCTCCCTCTTCGACCTGCGAACGGATCTGAATCACGCGGTTCAAATCGCGTCGTTCGATCTTCGCCGGCTCCCAACGCGGTACGATCGTGGCGATTGAGTTCAGCGGGACTTTACCGTTCTGTCCTTCGACGAATGCAGTTCGCAATCCTTCCAGCGACTGTCGCTCTTCCGGCTTCAACCGCAGGTACACCGGCACCGTGTGATCGCCTTCGCGGAACGTGGTGAGATGATGCCCCGAGTAATACGCGTTGAGCGTCTTGGCGATATCTAAGTTCGTAACACCAGCGCGATTCGCCTTGTCTTCGTCGATATCAACGCGCAGCTGATATCCCGCGACGCCCCACACGTCGTAAACGTCCCACGTCCCGGCCGTGGCCAAGACCATCGCTTTGACTCGATCCGCGAAGCGGCGCGAGGTGTTCATGTCCGCGAAGCCAGGCCCGGAGACGCGAATTTCGACCGGATCTTTCGATGGGCCGAGAAACAACTCTTGGGGGATCACTCGAGCTCCGGCGATCGCGGGCAACCCGAGCGAGGCGTCGCCCTTCTCCGCCACTTCGCGAACTCGCTTGGCCAGCAGAGGTGTAAACCGAGCGTTCGATGTTCGCACTAGAATCTCAGCAAACCCAGCCGTACGCGGTTCAGGGTTCCAGCTCAGATACCAACGACTTCCACCGCCACCGACCATCGTTCGCATCGCACGTATCTGCTCGACGGGCTGGCCGTCG
>CAUJKL010000976.1 GCA_963204995.1 Planctomycetota bacterium
CAAGTTGCCACTTGGTCGCGGCCTGACGCCCACGAAGCATCAGTTGTTGATTCGCGAAGTGATCCTGTTGATGAAACGCGGATATCTCGACGCCGGTTACTTCCGCAACAAGTTTGGCGTCGAGGTGTTGGAAGAGTGGGCCGACGTTTGGAGGATGCACGCCGAACAAGGAATGCTGGAGATCGAAGGGGACCGAATCGAGCTGACTCGAAAAGGCTTGCTCCATGCCGACGCCTTGCTGCCGCCGTTCTTCGAGGAAGAGCATCGAGGAGTACGCTATACATAGCATGGGAAGATGACCAATGACAATCGAGCAATTGCGCGAAGCGTATAACTCCGAACCATTTCAGCCGTTTGTCATGCATTTGGCGGACGGGCGAGGGATTACGGTGCATCACCGCGAGTTCATGGCGTCATCCCCGAAGGGACGAACCGTAACCGTCTATCAGCCCGATGGTTCGATGAATATTATTGACCTGCTGTTGGTAACCGATTTGGAGATTCAAGAATCGACGAAGCCTGGAAACGGTCGGCGGAAGCGATCTCGGTAGCAATATGACGGAGCCAGAAGCACTAACGTTTATGATGGGAGAGTTCGCAGCGATTTTTCCTACGGATCGAAAGTATGCAAAGAACCACATGTGGGCGATGCCGCAAGCCGCAGACGTCTATCGCTTCGGTTTCACGGCGTATGCGGTGCGTCTACTGCAAGACGTGTACTTTTTGGAGTGGTCCGTCGACGCCGGAGCCACACTGGCGGAACGGCAAGAAATCGGAGCCATCGAAAGCAAAAAGGCCGAAAGCGCCTTGTACTCGCCGATCGCCGGACGTTTGCCAAGATTCAACGACGACTTGCTTGCCGATCCGTCCACGATCAACGTGGACAAGTACGGCGCGGGATGGTTGTTCGACATCGAAGGCAGTGGCGACCTCATGTCCGCGGCGGACTACATCCAACACCTGGAGTCGGTGTGGGAAGTGACGCAACGGACTATCAAAGGACAATTGAACGACTAAGTGTTCAGTTCTTAGTTTTCAGTGTTCAGCAAGAACACAACTGAAAACTGAACACTTCAAACTGAAAACTATTTTATGGCCAAACGCATTGCAGTCGTCGTCTCTCAAGGACAAAGCCAAAACCCGGCCAAACGCGGGCTCGAAGAAGATATCGTCACCGCTCTGATCATGGAGCCGGGAATCGAGGTCACCGTGATTCCGCATCTGTACGACTTGAAGGCGGACGGCACGGGGATGCTGGCCCTGCAGAGCATCAAAGGGAATCTGATCGTTCTGTCGTGGCTCTACGAACGCGGAGCTCATTGGGTACTCGACCGTAACGGCATTCATGGACACGTCGGCCAAACGTTAATCAAACCCGAGGATGACGACGACGAAGATGATCTCGAAGTGGCGGGTGGCGACAAGGACCGTGTGATCCAACATCGAAACATCCCCAATCGACTCATTTACTGTATCGACCTCCGGGTACACGGCACCGCTCAGCCGTATATCGACGAGATCAAACGAATCGCGAACGAGAACGACAAGAAACTCGTGCAACTCGGCGGATGGTTCGAGGGAACTCCACGGCAACGACAACTCGATCGATTCGCGAAGCCGACCAACTCCACGTCGCTCGCCGTCGAGGGCTCGCGGCTCGAAACAAGCAACGCTCACGCGTCGGACGACTCCAACAACGGAAACGGCAAGCCGGTTGAAGTCATTCGCATCGAAGAGAACGGTGGTCGCCGCTGGTATCCCGTGATCGATTACAGCCGCTGTACGAACTGTATGGAGTGCATCGACTTCTGTCTGTTCGGTGTATATGGAGTAGACAAGGCCGAGACGATTTTGGTTGAGCAGGCCGACAACTGCCGCAAAGGCTGTCCGGCTTGCAGTCGCGTGTGTCCTGAAAACGCGATCATGTTTCCGCAGCATAAAACACCTGCAATCGCGGGAGCAGCCGTCGGACTCGTCGGCTTGAAGATCGACCTTTCAAAACTCTTCGGTGCCCCGGAGGACGGCAAATCTGCGGAAGAGATCGCCGCACTCGAACGTGACGAGCATCTGGTGATGGCGGGCCGCGATGCCGTCGGCATGACGGTGGGCGTTCGCAAACGGCAAGCCGGCAAGCCGGACGAACCGCGAGACGAACTGGACGATCTCATCGACGGGCTCGACGAATTGGACATCTAGCGTTTATACTGGTCGTCCACTCGAAACTAGACCTTCGCGGCTCCATGCATGGATGTAGCTGATGTCAAAACGGAATAAAAAACGTCCCGGACGTGAGTCGAATTCTCAGGTGTTGGAGCGGGTCAAACGCGAGTTGGCGAAAGGGAATGCCAAGACGGCGTTGAAGGATGCCAAGGTGGCGTTTCGCACCGCTCCGACCCCCGAGATGAGATCGCTACTGGAAGCCGCTTATGCAGGCCGCGTCGAGCAGCTACATCGTCAACATCTGCTTACCGAAGCACAAGCGGTGTTGCGAGACTTGCTCGACTTCAAGCCAGTCAATCCCGAGGTTTGCGAGCGATTGCCGCTGCTGCAAGTTCTCGTCGGGGACAAGGCCGCCGACCCAGTAGCCGTGTTCGCGCAACAGCCCGAACTGCTCCAGGAGCTGTCGGACCAAGCCATTCTCGATTGGAAGGCATCGGCACCCGATTACCCAGATCTGCCGCGTCAAGTCACGGCCGTTCGCGACGCGCTCACCGCCATCGAGTCTGGCGACGACCAGCGCGCGGCGGAACTCTTGCAAGACATTCCTCGCACGTCGCCGCTGAGCGAGTGGAAGCTGTTCGCGCGCGGTCTCTCGGCCTTCTATCAGCAAGACCACGACCGCACGCAGGCGAACTGGCAGCGGCTTGCTCCAGGTCGACCACCCTCTCGA
This sequence comes from Planctomycetota bacterium, assembly GCA_963204995.1. Classification (GTDB taxonomy): domain Bacteria; phylum Planctomycetota; class Planctomycetia; order Pirellulales; family Pirellulaceae. The sequence goes on from CAUJKL010000976.1 coordinate 2,891, forward strand.
ATTGCCCGCACCTTGCAGGTCGCAACCGGCGACATCCCGCCCACTGATGCACCGGATGTGGCGGGCAATGTTAAACGGCTTGAGAAGCTGCTGGGCACCGGCAACGTTTACGAACAAATTGTGTCTCTTGGTGAATCCTGGCGCAGTGGCGACTGGCGACGCTTTCTCGCCGATTTACGGCGATTCCGCCAACGGCACGGCAAGACGCACGATGCAACCCTCCAGCGAATCGCCGAACTCGCCTGGCGGCGAGCCGTTCGCGAGGGCTATGAAGAGCGGTTCCGCCAGCTTTCTGCGCTGCTGCCCGCGCCCGAGATGGACCCGCATTGGAATCGCGTTCGGGCGCTGTTGGCCGAGCGTTCCGATTATGGCGACGCAAACGCGGTGGAAGACGCCTGGAAAGCCTACGCTCAAGACATGCCGGGCTTGGCCTGCTTGCGAGACGACGAGCGAGCGATCGCCCAGGGGCTGATCTACCTGCGGTTGGGACGTAAGTTCATCGAGTTTGCCGAGCACAATGCGTTGCGGATGCGTACCCCGTGGGACGACGATGGCGAAAATGATGTGGAAGACCTGCGCCTGCCGGCTGCCAACTTCCTTCGCCACAGTATCCAAGTTTGTCCGCGCCTGACGGATGCCTATCGAGAACTGGCAAAGCTTCACGAGGAATTGGAAGACCTCGACAAAGCGGCTTCGGTGTATGGGAAGTTGTTGAAGCAGGTGCCGGACGATTTCGACGCCCAACTTTGGCTCGCGCGGTATCATCTCGAACGCGACGAGCCCACCCAGGCCGAAGCCCATACCGAGGCGGCGCGGCGATTGAAGCCCCGCGATCCGCAGTGCGTGGCGTTGAGTTGGACCCAGCAAGTGACGACGGTGCGGCACCTGACCAAGAAACGCAAGTTGGACGAGGCGCGTGCCGCGTTGCAGCAACTGCACGACGTTCGCCCGCCGGACATTGACTTGTTTGTGATGGATTTGATTGCCGCGGCCATCGAGTTTAAAGCCAAGAATTCGGCGGCCGCCAATCAGTTTGTGGATGCGGCGGTGTCGAAGGTCGAAGAACCGACGATCGTCTGGTTACAAATGAGTTCGCTGGCCGCGAGATTTGGTCTCGCGAAAGAAGTCAAGAAGGAGTTCGATCAGCACTACAAAGACGCGATTCAAATGCGTCCGACCAGCGCGACGGCAGGCCGCCTGGCCTGGTTCTTTGCGGGACTTAAATCCAATCAAATCAACTACACCGGACGAGCAACGCAGGAACGTTTGGCTCTCGACTATGTCAAACGCACTGCTGCTGCAAGCTGGAAAGAACAAGATCTGGCAAGGGTGAGTGAATGGCTTTATACGTTGCCGCGTCAAGCATCGCTTCTGGGAAAACTGATTTCGGTGGCCGACGATCGGTTTCCCGACAGTCCGCGGCTGTTGTTCCTTGCCGGGGCCGACGAGATCCGCTGCGGACTGTTTGCGTGTGATCTCCATCGCGCTGCCGACTGTTTCCGTGCGGCAATCGGCAACAACGTGGGATCGGCCCTGCCGTTGTCGTCGACTCAGCTCGATTTCGCGAAGGAATCACTCAGTCGACTGGAAGAGATCCTCGGACAAGAGGGCAGGTTGGGAGCAGGCTCTGAATACTACGACGACGAAGACGACGATTATGATGATGATGATTATGAGGACGACGATTATGAGGACGACGACTGGGACGACAGCGAAGACGCTCCAATCGACGGTGGCATGTTTGGTTTCGGCAGCATCGACATCCTGCCACCCGACCTCGACATTGATGCGGTCATCGCCTCACTGCCACCGAGTTTGTTAGGGCAAATGAAGAAAGCTGCTGCCATGACAGGCACGAGTGTCAAAGAGATCATCATGGGCACGATCAGTCACGGAATCGCGGAAGAACTGAAGAAACAGTCGCCGCCGCGCCGCGGCGGCAAACGCACTCCGACGACCAACCAAACTCTTTTCGGATTCGACGACGATGAATGACCCTTATCAAATACTCGGCGTTAGCCATTCCGCCGACGATATAACGATTCGGACTCGTTACTTGGAACTGGTGCGTGAATTCTCGCCCGAGCGTGCTCCCGAACGATTCGCAGCGATTCGCGAGGCGTACGACCGGCTGCGGGATCCTGTCCTCAGTCTCGAAAATCGACTGTTCGAAGTGTCCGCTCCCTTCACCTTCGAGTCGCTGGTCGCCGACGCCCGACCCGACGTGAGACGCACGCGTTTAACCAACTCGGTGCTGCTTTCCCTGGCGAGATCATAGATGCGAACGTGGTGGGAAAACGAAGACATTCTCCAACGCTTTCGCGAGTGGTTGTCGCAGACGAGCGAGGAAGTCGTCGCGCTGGCCGACCGCGATGCCGAGCAACGCCTGCCGCCGGACGCCGCCGAGTTTCTTGACAAACCCGATTGGATGGACGAGCTGGATCGTTTCGATGACCAAGACGAAGCAGTCGAGGAGTTCGAAGACGATACCAGCGACGACGTCGACTTGGCTGACAAACCGGCACCCGAGCTGCCGTCGGTCGGGCTCATCGAGCTGATCGAGGCCTTCACGGCCCTGCGACATGAAACGAAATTGCAAACCAAGGCGGGGCGAGGTTTGGAGGACGCCGTGCAGTCGTCGCTGCAAGGCTTGAACAGCGCGATCCGTCAGTTCGAAACGGTGCGGTCTCGCGAGGAAGACGCCGCAATCCGGGCAGCCAAGCCGTTTGCGGAAGCGTTAGCAAACTTGGACGAGGCACTCGCTCGCGGCGCGGAAGCGATTACCGCCAGCCATCGACAAACCGCACAAACGGTGCCGCAACATTTAGAAGAAGCCCTCGACCTGCGATTTCAACGGCTCTCGAAGTGGCGGCAGTGGCTATCCCGCTCTTGGCATCAGCGCGTTCAAATCGCCTGCCGAGAAGAGATCTCGGCGGCCATGAGCGGCACGCTGCATCGCACGATGGAAGGCTATGGGCTGATTCAAGCCCGGCTGCGGCGAGCCATGCAAGAACAAGGTATTGCTCGCATCGATTGCGTCGGAAAAACATTGGACCCTGCTCGCATGACCGTCGTCGAGTTAATCGACGATTCCACCGCGAAACCGGAAACGGTCATCGAAGAAGTTCGTCCCGGATACACTTACCAAGGCCGCGTCATTCGCTTTGCCGAAGTCCGAGCCACACGAAGTTTTGAGACATCCGTCTAAGTTCTCTAAGAAAGGAAGACAAGTATGGAAACCATCCTCGGCATCGACTTGGGAACAACGAACAGCGTCGTCTCGCTGATCCAAAATGGAAAGCCCATCGTCGTGCGCGACGGAGCGGGTTCCACGATCCTGCCTTCTGTCGTCGGCTTCGATCAAGCCGGGCGGCTGCTCGTCGGCCAAGAAGCTCGCAATCAGGCACTGCTCGCACCCGAGCGAACCGTTAAGTCGGTCAAGCGCCAAATGGGCGACGAGACGAAGATCACGCTCGGCGAACAACAGTATTCGCCTCAAGAAGTCTCCGCGATGATTCTGCGGACCTTGAAGGAACGGGCGGAACAAGCTCTCGGCCAAACGCTGTCCAAAGCAGTCATCACGGTCCCCGCGTTTTTCAATGACAAACAACGCCAGGCAACTCGCGAAGCAGGTGAATTGGCAGGACTGGAAGTCGTCCGCATCATCAACGAACCAACGGCGGCGGCACTCACTTACGAACCGCATTCGGAGAAAAACGAACGGCTGCTCGTGTACGATCTGGGTGGCGGCACATTCGACGTCTCGATCGTACAGATCGAACGCGGCGTGGTCGAAGTTCTGTCCAGTCATGGCGACACGCATCTGGGCGGCGATGACTTCGACGAGTTGTTGTTGAACTATGTCTGCGACCAATTCGAAGACGAGCACGGCGTCGACCCGCGCGAGACGCCCGCCGCTCGCTCGCGTCTGTTGCAAGCCGTGGAGGAAGCGAAGAAGCGGCTGTCGGACGAAGCCTTCACGACGATTGCCGAGGAGTTCATCGCCACCAAGAACGGTTCGCCGTTGAACCTGAACATGGAGATTGACCGGCTGGACTACGAAGATCTGATTCGGTCACTGCTTGACAAGACCGTGACGTGTGTCGATGCCGCGTTGGAAGATGCGAAACTGACCGCCCAGCAAATCGACCGCGTGATCCTGGTCGGCGGCAGCAGTCGTACTCCGCTCGTGCGTCAATTGCTGAAGGACCAGTTGAAACATGATCCGCACTTGGAAGTCGATCCCGATCTGTGTGTGGCGATGGGGGCCGCGGTGCAAGGCGCTCTGATTGCGGGTGTCGATGTCGGCCCGGTTTTGGTCGATATCACTCCGCACACGCTCGGCGTTCGCTGCGTCGGCGACTTGAACGGACGATATAGCGATCGGTTGTTCTCGCCAGTCATTCAACGCAACACGCCCCTGCCTGCGGTGCGTTCCGAGATCTATTACACCGGTGTCGACGGCCAGGAGGCGGCCCAGGTCGAGATCTATCAGGGCGAACACGACGACGCCACGTTCAACGAGCGGGTCGGCGAATTGCTCCTGGAAGGACTGGCGGACGATGCCGATGCGGGGAGTGAAATTCTGGTGCGCTTTCATCTCAATCTGGACGGCATCTTGACGGTGGCCGTGGCCGAACGAGAGACCGGCTTGGAGAAGCAAGTCACCTTGGAAAATGCAATCACCCGCTTCCGTGCGTCGAGCCGAGACGAAGCAAAGTCCAAACTCGCCGCCATGTTCAACGACTCCGACACGGAATCGTTGGGGGCCGCGACGCGGATCGCGGCCACGAGTACAGATCCAGCGGGCGGCGACAATCGTGTCGAGGCATCGCGAGTCGCCGAACTATTGGCCAAAGCCCGCCGCTTGCTCGCGAATGCGTCGAGCGAAGACGCCGACGAGATGCGTGAATTGATCGTGCAGTTGCAGGAATCAACCGCCTCGGGCGAGACCGACCGAGCCGAGTTGATTGCCGATCAACTTTCCGACTTGGTGTTTTATTTAGAGGATGCCTAGTTGGACAGCGCCACATTCGGCATTGATTCCATTCGTAAGGTCTTATGAACACATCGTTTAACGGCAAGCCGCAGGCGACGATGTTTCGGGACGCGCAGTCGCCTGCGGCTTGCCGTTAAACGATTGGTTGAAAACGACTTAAGCGTGCTAGCCTATGCACAACATGGCGCTGTCCAACTAGGGCGAGCGTTGGCCGCGAGTAGACGGGGTCGGAAGCCTTTTTCGGCCAAAGTCTTTCCAATTTGAACGCGCGTTCTCCGAAAAAGACTCCCGACCCTTTACGCTAACCTTTCCGCCCCATGCAAACACCCGAATCCTTCCGCTGCCCAACGTGCAACGCTCGCCAAGAGCCGTCGCCGGAATGTCGTCGCTGCAAGTGCGATTTGACCTTGCTGCTCGCCTCGCTGCAGCGCTGCCAGCGACTGTACGATTGCTGTTTGCGAAGCCTCGGTGACAAAGACCTCGATGCTGCCGAACGGCTGGCTATTCAGCGTTGGGAGCTAGCGCCCGACCAAGATGCCGCCCGGTTGCTGGCCATCACGTACCTCTTGCAAGGTCGTTACCAAGCGGCGCTCGACATCGGAGTGAACGACTAATTGTCCCACGCATCCGCCAGCGCGAACAGACGCGCCAGCGATAGTTGGAAGCCCGGTAGAAGCGGCGTCGCATAAGTCTCCGATTCGTGGAGCAGCTTCGTTGTGCAGGCACCATCGCGCTTCAAGTGGACGGTCATCGTTCGTTGGAAGCGATCGATGATCCAATACTCTTGAATACCAATGCGCAGGTACTCGTCCCGCTTTTCGATGTAATCTCGTGTGCGACTGCGTTTTCCCGACGAAACAAACTCGATGGCAATCGCGGGCACCTCGCCCCGCTTTGGCCGTCGGCCCAGGCCAGCCCAAATCACTCGATCCGCACGTCGGCGATCTTCGCCAACCTGGATGTCGTGTTCGGGAAGCGTCTTGTCGAGCGATTCTCCGGCGGGATGCTGCTCGCGATACAGCCGCAATAAGAAGCCCAGTTCTTCGTTCGGATCGCGTTCTTCCTCAAGCGGTGCAGGTGTCACAATCAAGACACCTCGGATCAGTTCGTATCGCCAGCCTCGCTCGCCTTCAGCCGCATCAAATTCTTCGGGACTGAGCAGCATCCCGTTGGCATCTGGGCCAAGCTGAAGTGGGATTGTTTCGACGGTCATGGTGTGCCTCCAACGAATCAAGCGGTAAGCCAGTGACTCATTCTACTGCAACGAAGTCGGCGAGACGACATCTTTTTGGAAGGAAGGCGCGAGCGGAACACGTTGGCGAGCGGAACGGGGTCGGGAGTCTTTTTCGGC
>CAUJKL010000977.1 GCA_963204995.1 Planctomycetota bacterium
GCGAATCATGGATGTAGCTTTCCGTTGAAACCGCTTTCAGGAGCCTGGCCCCCTAAGGCTCGCGTGATGATCGTCACGTTGTGGTCGATCATTCCGAGATAGGTTCCTTCATAGGTGCCGGTTTTGCCCATCGCGTCCGAGAACAGCTCACCACCGATTTTGACTTCCCACTGCTGTTGAGCGGCCCCTTCGATGATGGCCCGCATATTCTTCTCCGAAACACTCGACTCGACGAAGATCGCAGGAATCTTCTTTTCCACGATAAAGTTCACCAGGTTGTTAATATCTTGCACGGCGGCTTCTGACTCGGTACTTAATCCCTGCACCGACCGAACATCGATGGCATAGGCCCTGGAAAAATATCCGAAAGCGTCGTGCGCGGTCACCAGCACTCGACGGTCCTCCGGAATCGTGGCAATCGACTTCCGTGCATACTCGTCGAGTTTCGCCAACTCGCCGCGATAACGCTCGGCGTTCGTCAGATAGAAGTCTGCATTGGCTGTGTCATAGTTGCCAAGTGCTTTGGCGACGAGTGCGACGCATTCGCTCCAAGCACTAACATCCATCCAGACATGTGGATCGTAGTGTCCTTGAAACTCAGGCGGTTCGCGGAGGTACTCGGTCGCAAGCCCCTCCGTGACGGGATAGACCGGCTTACCGGTTCTCGCGAGGCTGGTAAAGTTGTCGCCCATTCTGCCTTCCAGCATCAGCCCGGAATAGAAGACGACATCCGCTCCCATCAATTCCCGTACGTCGTTTCGCGTTGGTTTATAAAGGTGCGGATCGACGCCCTCACCCATCAAGCCCGTGACCGTCGCCTTGTCTCCAGCTACTTGCCGAACGATATCGGTCACCATTCCGCAGGTGGTCACGATCTGGTACGGATAACTCCGCGACGCGGACAGCGACGCCAATCGATCCGACGACGAATCGGACTGAGTTGCCTGATCGCATCCAATCAACAGGCACAGAACCAACGGTAGTGTGAGCCAGCGTCGTAGCACGCAAACCTCCAAATCAAAAAAAGTTACGTCGTCGTCGGCGGGAGTGTTTTGTATATGCAAATACTGTATTTTGGGTAATCAAAACTGTCAACGACTCCCAAGTGCTGGCAACCGGCTCGGCGGTGCCGAGCCCATTCGTTTTGTAGCTGATCTGCGGCTTCTTCCGCAGCCAGGCGAAAGGTCGCCGTTTCGCTTCACGTTGCGTCGATGAACGGTTTTACGTTGGGCAACGCGATTTGCACTACCGAACTCACCGGTCGATGAGCGAAAGAATTGACCACCTCTTAAGCCACCGATACGATACACAGACTTCCAAGGGCGTCGCTGAGCGATCGTCGACAAATCAGATCGGTGCGAAATGGGAATGACCTACTTCAGGCGTTTTCGGATGGAGATCAATCTTCAATCGCAACTCTTTGCGCCGCTACCACTGCCCGCGGATTATCATCTGGTGGCATGGAGTTCGGGACTGGTGGATGCACATGCGGAGGCGAAATTCCACAGTTTTTCCTATGAGATCGACGCCAACGTCTTCCCCTGTCTAGGCGAGCGCGAAGGCTGCTTGCGGTTGATGCGTGAAATCGCCAAACGCGATGGCTTTCTACGCGAAGCCACCTGGTTACTCGTTCACGGAAACGGCCCCGAAGAGTTCGATTACTGTGGGACGGTCCAAGGTGTCAGGGATGCTGATTTTGGAGCGATCCAGAACCTTGGAATCACCATGTCGCACCGCGGTAACGGGCTCGGCACCCACCTCTTGCACCGAGCTTTATGCGGGTTCCAAGAGACTGGGCTGAAGAAGGCGTACCTCGAAGTAACCGCCCAGAACACCGGCGCGGTCAAGCTTTACCACCGGCTTGGCTTTCGTCGCGTGAAGACGGTCTATAAGGCAGCCGACGTTGCCTACGCGTGATTCAAAGAGTACGCTTTTCGTTTCTGATCTTCGCAGCATCCAAGCTCTAGAGTGGTTCTTCGGGCTGTGCCCTGCTTCTCGACTGGCTTTTTACCCGATAGGACAGCTCTGTGGCGAATCAAGTTTACTCGCAACAGTTCGATAACGGCTTAACGTTGCTTGCCGAGCCGATGGACTGGCTGGAATCGGCGGCCTTTACTCTGTTGGTTCCGGTCGGTGCGGATCGCGACCCCAAACATTTAGCCGGATTAAGCAACTTTGTCTGCGAGATGGCTCAGCGCGGTTGCGGCAGCCGGTCGAGCCGGCAGTTCATCGAGGATCTCGAACTTCTCGGTGTCGACAGCTCGGGTTCGGTTTCGAACGCCTTCACCTCGTACGGTGGGTCGATGCCGGCCGAGAAGCTTCGCGAGGCGTTATCGATCTACGCTGACGTGGTGCGCCGCCCACACTTGAACGAAGACCAATTCGACGACGCACGGCAAGTTTGCATTCAAGAGGTTCGCTCTCATGACGACGACTTGGCTCACAAAGTAATGACGGAACTGCGACGACAGCGCTACCCGGACCCTTACAGCCGCGTCGCCTATGGCAACATCGAGGCGATCGAGCGGATCACGATCGATGACATCCGCAGCCATTTCCAAGAGTTCCATCAACCTCAAGGTGCGATCTTGAGCGTGGCCGGAAAGATCGACTGGCGGTCACTCTGCGATCAAGTCGGTGAGTTGTTTAGCGACTGGACCGGGAGCGCTCAGCCGATCCAAGAGACGGCTGCGCCCAGTGAGCCGTACTTCCACATCGAACATGACTCGAGCCAGACGCATCTTGGTGTCTCGTACACGAGCGTCCCATATGCAGATGACAACTACTTCCAATCGCATGGGGCGGTCGGCGTGCTGAGCGGTGGCATGAGTTCGCGTTTGTTCACCGAGATCCGTGAAAAGCGAGGTCTCTGCTACGCTGTCTATGCTTCTTGTGAAACCGTACGAGATCGCGGTGCGGTCGTTTCCTACGCCGGCACGACGACGGAGCGCGCCCAAGAGACGCTTGACGTCCTGGTCGAAGAGTTGCTACGCTTGAGGGAGGGAATTCACGAAGAAGAGCTATCGCGGCTGAAGGCTCGAATCAAAAGCCAGTTGATCATGGCTCAAGAATCGAGCAACGCTCGCAGTAGTCAAATTGCCTGGGACTGGTATCACCTGAACCGAATTCGCACCCTGGATGAACTCAGCGCGATTATCGATGCGCTGTCCTGCCAGACGATCAATCAATATCTTGTCGACAACCCGCCCCGCGACTTTCGTGTCGTCACGCTCGGTGCATCAAAGTTGGAGATCCCTCGTGGAATTTCGTAGGCAAACGCTCGATAACGGACTGGAAATCATCGCCGAGATTAGTCCCAAAGCCTACTCGACGGCACTGGGCTACTTCGTGAACACCGGTTCGCGAGACGAGACGGCCGAGATTTCGGGAGTCAGCCATTTCCTGGAACACATGGTGTTCAAGGGAACGCCCAAGCGGAACGCCGAAGCCGTCAATCGCGAACTCGACGAGATCGGTTCTCAGTCGAACGCCTTCACCAGCGAAGAACACACGGTGTACTACGCGCGCGTGCTGCCCGAGAACCAAAGCC
>CAUJKL010000978.1 GCA_963204995.1 Planctomycetota bacterium
TTCGATCGTCGATTTCCAGTGGTGTCCCTGTCGCGGTAAACCCAGCATTAACGCCGCCAGACAACTTGACCACGAGACTTTCGCTCTTGCTGCTTTGCAACCGCAGGCCGCCGTACGTGTGCAAGTTGTCGATGACAATCACACCTCGCAAGATATGTACGATGTCAACGTCATCCCACACGCCTTCGGTGGTCAATTCGCTGCTGGCGCGGACTTCCATGCCATTCAATTCATTGTTTTCGAGCCGATTTAGTCGGACCATCGGACCGACATTGTCGTTCAATCCGATGTTGGCGTCGACCAACCCCGTCGCGCGGCCATAGTCGGCAATTTGTTTCGAGCTGAGCGAGTTGTCATTGATGCTGATGACGACTCCCAGGTTATCGCGAATGGTGTTATTGATGATGATCGGTTGGGCACCGCGGACAAAGATCGTGGCCGCTTCGTTGCGCCCGCGACCGTTGCGAATATCGCTCGGGGTCGCAAAATCACTCGGATCAAAGCCGTTGTCGTTGTCTTCGAGTACGCTGTTGGCCAGACGCAGCCGCGCTTGATGCACTTCGATCACATTGAACTTCGTGGAGGTACCTTCGATCGGCACGTCGCCGCCGCCAAAGGCGATGAACGAGTCGTCGATACTGCCGGAACTGACGTGATTGAAGATCAACCCACCCCAATCACCTGGACCGGGCGCGACAGAACCGTTCTTCGTGGTATCAAACACACCGGACCCACCGAAACGATCGTCGTTCGTCGACGTGAAGATCACTTCCCGTTGCTCGTTGCCTTCGGCGATCAGATTAGAACTGCCGCGCTCGAGTTCGATACGCGAATTCGAAAGCTTCACGACGACACCGGGATCGATATGCAAACGACCGCTCAGCCGCGATGTAAGGTTTCCGCCTTCGTTACCGGTCGGCCCACCGGGGTTTCCGTTGATCAACAAGTTCTCGGTGATGACGTGAGTGATGTCGGTATCATTGAAGCGCGCCGTCACGTCCAGCTTTTCTAAGGGAACATCAAACAACGTCTCGATGCGGACGAACAAACCGTTGACCGAGTTGGCGCTCAGATAATTGCCGACAATGTCTGGTCCCAACCGACCGCCGCGATCGTCGAAGCTGTTGGGGTTGGCGGAAATTGCGGCGGATGCACCTGCAGTGATCGAATTGAACGACACGGTCGGTCGCGAGTTCTCCATGTGAACGGGAGCGAACACGACTTCATTCGTATTGACGGACACCTTGCCGCCGCCGCCGACGATGTTGGCATGATTGACGAGATTCAAAAAGATACGGTCATCTTCGAGATCGGAATCGGCACGGAACACGATCCCGCCGTAATCGCCAGCCAAGGGCGGTGCGCCCACCCCATTGCTATCTCCGCCCACCAGGTCGTTGCGATACGAATCGAAATGCACTTGCGTTTGCGGCGTGCCGAGCACCTGAATGGCGGCACCTTGACGGTTGAGGCCCAGAGAGGAGGTTCCGGCGTCGAGATTTGCCTTCTGCAATTTGAATAACGCTCCGCCGTCGATCATCGCCGTGACACCCTGAGGAACAAACATCCCGACACCATCGGCCAGCGCATTGTTGCTCGCATCGAGGCCCAACAAATAAGGTTTGTTATCGGCCAATCCGTTGATGTTTTGGTCAAAGCCTTGATTGCCAACGATACGAACGACGTTCGGCGAGGAAATCAGGGCCTTCGATTTGCTCATGTCCAAGATCGAGATATCGTTAAACGTCACGATGCCGCGAGGTCCGGCGACGAGGACGCCGTCGGGGTGAGCGACACCTGCCGTTCGTGTGACGTTGAAAACGTTCCCCATGATTCCGGTTACGGTCAGCGTCTCGTCTTCGATGCGGATATTGAACGGCAAGGCACTGCTGCCCGGGAACTGTGCTGCATCGGCCACGGTCACTGTGACAGCACCTGCAGTTAACGCCGCATTCAATCGCGAACCGTCGGGGGTCGCCGTCTCGCGAAGGACGACCAGCGTACCGGAAGTATGAGCTTTGCGCGCGGGGCGAGTCACGGAAAAGACGCTGCCCGCAATGCCCGTCACAGTCATGACTTCACTGTCGATTTGAACCTGGAACGGCACGGTGGTCGGGAAGACGGTGACATCCGCCACGGTCAAAGAGTTGCTCGTCGGTGTGCTACCCAATGCACCGACCAATCGCGAAACGCCGAGCGGTGCCACTACGCCATTGAGTTCGACCAGCGCGTTCTTCCGATGAGCGATGGCCGTTGGTGGTGCCGGACGACTGACCGTTAACACATTTCCCGTGCGGCTCGTGACCGTCATCACTTCGCCATCAATGCGAATGTCGAACGGCATAAACGGAGTTGTGATGGGAAACTCCGTCGCGTCGCGGACGGTGATCGATGTGGCGACGTCGTTGATTCCGCCGACCAATCGCGACGCGCCGTATCCCTTAAACGCGCTGTTCACCGCTTTCGAAACGGCCACGGCAATATCCGCGGCTGAATTGGCGGCGTTAAACGGAACGGCGATGTTGTTGAGGAAGTCGTGGCTGGCGGTCGAATCGAATTCAAAGTTGACGGGGAAGGCCACACCGTCATCCACGGTGAACTTGTCAGCATCTTGGATCGTGATGCTGCGCGTGTTGGTTTGTGGATTTAGAACCGTGGGCACCAGCATGCGATGCGCTGCGACTTGCATGGCCGCGCTGATCGTGTCGTAGGGGCCCGTATCGGGATTGGCCGCCACGACGTTTAACTGACCGTTGCCGTCCACTTGACCACCGCCGCGGATGTCGTTGGCCTTGTCAACGAAGATTGTGTTCCCGCTCGACTCGAACCAGGTATGAAACTGTCCGCCGGGGACGCCGTCGGAATCGCCGTCAAACTTTGTTCCTGGGGAATCGGTCGCTTCCCCGTCACGATCGGCGATGGTGGCGTGTGCCTCGGTTTTAAGATTCAACAGCAACTCATACTTGCCGTCCGTGGCCCCGCCGAATCCGCTGTAACGAATGTTCGGGTTGTAGTCCACATTGCCCGCCGAGGAGACGCCGATGTAGTACACGCCCACTTCCAAATCGATCCCGATGAACGCATCGGTGCTGTAGTAATTGTCGTTCCGCGAAACCACCTCACGGGTGCCATCGAGGTTCTCCTTGTACAGCGTGAGCGCACTGTCGAGCAGGCTGCTGGAGGTGCGTACTCCATTGGGCAACAAACGCTCGGCATAGATTTCGGCCGTGAAGTAACCGGATTCTTCGATCGCGAATTTATACAGATCGATGTCGTTGCTGTCGGGCCGGGAAATTCGCTGCAAGTGGGTGACATCGTGGTCGCCGGGGATGACCTCCTGGCCGGGCGTCTTTTCGGGAAGAGTTCCCGGAATGAAATTCATGACGGAAGGCAGTTCCGAACTATCGCCGAGCCCCAACGTATGGCCGATCTCGCGGAACGCCGTCGCAAAGAATTCGTTGGGGGCTGCATTGAACTGATTGTTCGATTGGGGAAAATCCGCATTGTCCAGAATCAGCATCGAGCCCTTGTCAAAACTGGTGAAGGGCAAGGTCGTGTTGTCGATGGATAACTGCGGCCCCGGCGGCTGGTATCCAAACCCATAGTCGGCATCGCCGGCGACACTCGGGATCGAACCGCCATCGGCGAGCAGATCTCCCTTAAACACGCGCGTCGTATTGTCGATGTTGCCGCGACCTTCGATGAACTGGATGCCCATGTAGTTCCCGTAGATCTCGAAGGCCTGCCGGATCAGATCCCGCTCGGCAGCACCGATCAGGTTCGGATACGCGACCCCATTGGGATCGTCGAAATCATCGGCTCTCAACGCATGCGTGAGTCCATCGAGCCCGAGCATGGGTGCGACGCCAGTTACATCTCGACTGTCGGACGGAAAGTAGTAGTAGCGGACCTCGATCGCATCAGGTAATTGGAACTGGAAGCTATCAACGTCTTCGCAACTCGGACCAGCTCCTTCCGGAATATGACATTCCGCTTGGATGTGGCGATGTCCCGGTTCGTCATCTCCGCCTGGCAACAAAGGCAGCGATTGCTCGTTGCTATAGTCTTGCGTATCGATGGCCGCAGCGTAGAGAACGCCCGCGCTTCCCAGCAACCCAACGTCGGTCGCCGTGGCAAAGCTGGTATTGTCGTCGCTGACATCGATCACCGCCGTCGATTGAACCAAAAGATCGTAGGCACCGAAACCCGTAGCAGCATTGGAGACCTGGAGTGTGTATTTCCCACCCGTGACCACAGAGCCAGGGATCGTCGTTGTGTTGCCTGGCGTTCCAGTCGCCGAAAATGGTCCAGCAGGGCCGGTCAGTAAAAGGTCGATTCGGAGCGCGGGGTCGAGCGGTCGCGCGGTGACGGTCACCGCCGTCCCAGCCGGTACTTCGAATTCGTAGGTATCGCTGTCGCCATCGTTCGCCTTGCCAAAGTCGTCGTCGCCGAGATAGCCAAGCTTCTCGAAGCTCTGCAGCCCACTCGTCACGACCGTGGACTTGTTGAACAGAGTTCCGAGTCGGAGCACTTCCGTCGACGAAGCGTTGGCTTCGTCGGAAGTGCCGATGTCCAAACGATACGTGCCGTCGGGAATGGCGGCAAAGGTGAGTACCGCTTTATTGTCGACGGGGTCATAGGAAACTCGCTGCGGGAGCAGGATCGTGTCGTCACTAGCCGTGTCGGTGGCCGCCGTATATACGAGCTGATAGTATTTGGGATTCTCGGCATCGGCTTTGCTAAGTTCGTCGTCGCTGAAATACACCAGAATCTGATTGGTCGCTTGTGAAAGCTGCGCGCTGCGCGTCAACGTCAGGCCCGCACCAGGGCCCAGCAAGTCAGCCTTATCAACTGCAAGCACGGGTTCTTCGGTGGCAAACTGACCCTGGAAGCTGATCTGCCAGGGACCAGTAGCAGAGGCCGTCCCAGTGACGACCAAGTGATCCGGCGCGAACGCATTCGGATTGTTTCCTTGAACATTTGGCAGTGCGTAGAGCGCTTCTTCGATGTTCTTGCGCACATCGCCAGACAAGAGAATATTCCCAGTCACTTCCCCATCGATGCTGAGCCGGAACTGGCCCGTGGTCGTCGCTCCTTGCACGGTCAGCGCGTGTGTATTGCGACTGACAGGTTGCGGCACGACGGCGACGACTTGGGCACCGCGCGCCAACCGGAAATCGAGGTGGAAATCGCTCAGGCCGTCATTAAACAGGTTGCCGGTGAGACTCTTTAGTGGTGATCCACCCGTACCGAGAATTTCAATGCGGTAGGTATCGTCCGGCATGGAAGACGCCGGGCGAGTGACATTGTGCGAAGCGGACGAAGCGGGACGCAAGACAACTTGCTGGAGGTTTGCGGGATCCAGCGACGTGGGGTCGTTGAAACCTGCATAGCCGAGATCGACAACAACGTCGTTTCCGTTCCCGAACACTCCATCTCCGCCACTGCGTAGCAGATGGACTCCGTTGGCAATCGTCGACGCATCAATCTTCGCGCCGCCCTTGAATAATAAATTGAGTTCACGCGGAGCCGTGTGGAGCGTGTCGGGCGCAGTTAGATCCAGCAACGCCGCCTCATCGGGACGTACGGCGATCACTTCAAGCGCCGCCAGCAAACGGCGGTCTTCCAACTGCTCGGTCAGCAGTTTGCGAGAATGCCTTCGCAACTGATCGCGCTGCCGCTGCTTGTGTTGCTTGAGACTCTTGACGATCGACCTTGGCCGTCGGAGTGTCATAAGATAATCCCTGTTGGAAGAAGTTTTCAGTTTTCAGTTTTCAGCGATTAAAAACTGAACACCGAATACTGAAAACTGAACACTAAAAAAACTAAGACAATAAACGTCCAAATACATCTTGTTCCATTAAATCGGTCAGTGCCGCGTCGGCTAACCGATCGCGCTCCGACACCTCGTCATCACTGGCGTGATTCCAGACGAGATCGGTGAGGACATCGTCGATGTCCGCAGTCACGCGGTAAGCGTCTACCTGCGACAAATGAATCTCATCACGGTAACGAACCGAGCTGTTCTCTACAAGCAAATCTGCTGCGTTCCGGCTGGCCGCCCAGCCGTTGGCGGCAAATTCGTCGTATAAAATGGGGGGCATCTCGCTGGACGCTGCGTAGCGGGACTGCCGATAACCCGGCGCGAATTCCGATACCAACATCGAGGCTGCGACGGCACCATCCGCCACCGCCAACACATCCGTCTGCGTCGTGCTCGATTCGCCCTCGGACTGATTGCTTCCCGCACCGTTCAAGAAGTTAATCAACAGCAAGGCATCGATCGGTGTGATCTGACCGTCTCCGTTGACATCATAGTACGGAGGCGGCGAGTTGCCCGGAGTGGGTGAGGGCAGTGGACCAGTCCCCACGGTGTTGATCCGATTGATGATCAGCAAGACGTCGATCGCCGACACGAACCCGTCCGCACTCACATCCAACGCACCAGAGGCTCCGTTCGCCACGTGATCGGCAGGGTTCTGCCACGGACGGAAAGGGGTGACTGTAATCGTGACGGTCGCCGGTGCCGAAACACCACCGATATCGTCTTTCACCGTGTAGCGGAATGTGTCCGTTCCCGAGAACGCCAGACTCGGACTATAAGTGACCACACCGGCTGGACTCACGGACAACGTGCCATTCGCTGGCTGCTGAGTGATCGCAACGGTTGTCGTCACAATCGAGCCATCCGGGTCTGTGTCGTTGGCCAGCACCGAGATCGCGACTGGAATTCCCTGCTTCGTGGTGACCGCATCCGCGACGGTGGTCGGAGGCGAGTTGACTGTGACCGTGACGGTTGCTGGCTGGGACGTCGCGCCTTGCGTGTCGTTCACCGAATACTGGAACGTGGTGGCACCGCGGAAGCCGGTATTCGGCGTAAACGTAATCGTGCCGTTTCCGTTCACCGCGACGCTGCCGCCGGATGGGGCCGACACAATCGCGACCGTGGCAGGATTGATCACGCTGTCCTTGTCGAAATCATTGGCCAGGACGTCCAGCACCGTGCTGCTCGATCCAGGCACCGTAAAGCTATCGTTCACCGCGGTCGGAGCGTCGTTCACCGGCAACACCGTAAACCTGAACGTGTTTTGAACGAACTCGCCGGCGATATCGGTGGCCATGATCGTAATCAACGTTTCGCCGGAAGCATCCGCCAGCGGCGTGATCACAAGCGTCGTGCCATTCACGATCGTGTCGGCCACCAAAGGATTGGTATTACCGACGACACGCAGCGTCAGTCGGTCGTTGTTGGTCAGGACGTCCGGATCGTTGAAGACTTGCGGGAACAACTCGACGATCGTCACCGGGGCATCTTCATTGACGGTGATATCGGCGATTGGATTCGCGAGGATCGGCGGGTCGTTGACAGGCGTCACCGTGATGGGCACCGTTCGGGAAACGGTTAGCGCGCCCGGCGCACCGGTGTTTCCGAGGTCATCCACCTTAATCACGATTTGGTCGGCACCGTTGAAGTTGGACTTGCCGCGATACGTCAATCCGTCCGCCTCTGACTGCGCATTCAAACGAGCCAAGGTCGTGTTGATTTGAGCCAAGGAGGCCAGCACACTTACGGTGCTGGTCCCGTTAGCCGTCACTTGGCTCGCCAGGACACCACCGGGAACATTTGTGTTCAAGTTCAGCGTGCCGTTAGCCGCGCGGAACTCAACTTGCACCTGCCCCGTACCTTCCGCCACATCGATATCCGCGGCAATGATCCCGCCGATCGCCTTCGACACATCTTCAGCGACCGTTTGGGCTCCAGGCACGGTTAGTGTCGGCGCGTCGTTGACTGGATTGAGCGTGATCGTGAACGACTTCGTGGCCGAGTTGACGTTGGGAGCCGTCGAGGAACCGCTGTCCTGAGCCTCGACGGTCACAATCGCGACACCATTTTTGTTTGGAGCTGGCGAATAGGTCAGCGTTCCGACTGCGGAGATGGCTGGCTGTACGGCGAACAAGCTATTGTTGTTGTTCGTCGTCACGAACGTAACGGACTGGCCCGCTTCATCGTTCGCACTCGCCGGCCCGGGCCGGATACTCGAGACGAACCCAAACACCGTCTGAGGAATTGCGTCTTCGACCAGTTGCTGATTCGCGCCGAGCGTGAATTCGGGTGCATCATTCACCGGAGCCACCGAGATCGTCAGCGTGTGGATGGGCGATTCATTGCGATGAGGAGCCGTACTCGCACCGGTATCGCGCAGACGAACCGTCACGGTCGCAGTTCCCCACTTGTTCGGCGACGTCTGGAATACGAGGTCGCCCGTCAACGGATCGACAAGCGGCGCGGTCGTAAAGGTCAGTCCACCCGTAAACCCGATCGTGCTCGCGACAAACGTTAACGCCTGTGAATTCTCATCCGTTGCGGCGGCTGGACCGGGTCGAATTCCCGTGGCCCAATTCGCAATCCGCACGAGACCAGCGTCCTCATCCACCTGCACATTCGTCCCTGGGGTGAACTCGGGGGCATCATTGATCGGATTCACCGTGATCGAGAACGTTTCCGTGGGCGATAGGTTGATGTTGGGTGGAGTATCTGGACCACCATCGCGCAAGGTGACGGTGACCGTCGCCGTGCCGTTGGTGTTTGCCTTGGGCTGATAACTCAATTGTCCCAGCGTGCCGGGTGCCGTGCTGATCGTTGGCGGGAAGTCGAACGCCAGGTTCCCTGTGGTGACAACGTTGACCAGGAATTCGAGACTTTGATTCGCTTCATCGGTGGCCTGCACGGGGCCGGGGGCGATGTTCGTCGCCCAGTTCGGGATTGTCTGTAATCCGCTATCCTCGTTCGTCGATTGGCTCGGACCTTTGATGAACTGGGGCGCATCGTTGACGGGGGTAACGGTAATCGTAACCGTTTGGGCGGTCGAGGTATTCACATTCGGCGAGATACCGCTGCCGTTATCCTTGGCGATGACCGTCAACACGGCTTGCCCCACGGCGTTGGGTGCGGGAGTAAATGTCAGCGTCCCACTGCTGGAAACCGACGGTTGTCCGGATGCCAGGAAGAGTGCCGAGTTGTTGTTCGTCGTCGTAAACGAAACGATTTGTCCGGCTTCGTCAGCGGCAGTGACGGGGCCGGGGCGAATTCCGCTGGCCCAGGCAATCACCGTTTGCGCGCCGCTGTCTTCGAGGACGGACAGCGGCTGGCCGATGGTGAATTGCGGGGCGTCGTTCAAGGGATTAACCGTCACGGTCACGGTGGCGGCCGCGCTGGTCAATCCTCCCGTGTCGCGTGTGCGGAAGGTGAACGTGTCGGTTCCATTAAAGTTGGCCTTCGGTGTATATCCCACACGCCCGTTGATGATGTCTGTCAAATCGAGTCCCGTGGGGATGACATTCGCCGGACTGGAGGCGATCTCAAATTTCAGCCCCGCCGCATCTCCAGGATCAATATCATTTCCGGTCAACGTGATGATCACCTGCGTATCTTCGTTGGTCGTGACCGACTGAGCATTGGCCGTCGGCGGGTCGTTGACGGGTGTGACATTAATGATGACGGTCGCGACGTTACTGACGCGATTGGGCGGGTTCCCGGCCAAGTCGTCATCGATGACTTGGAAGGTGAGGGAATCCGCGCCGTTGAAGTTGGGATCGGGCGTATAGATCAACTGGCCGATCACTTCGCCCGTGGATGGGTTGAGACCGCTCAGCGTGCCGTTCGCGGTACGCGTGATGCTATTATCCGGCCCCGCCAACACGAAATAACGCAGGATTTGGTTGACGCCTGGATCGCCGTCATCCGCAGTCAGTGAAATCGCCTTGGCGTTATCTTCCAGCGTCGAAGTAACTTGATCGTTCGCAATGGGCGCGGCATTGATCGGTTGCACCGAAATCGTCACCGTGAGTTCGTCCGAGAGCGGATCGGGGTTGCCGTTGGTCTGGCCATTGTCTGTCGCTCGAACGACGATGGTATCGTTGCCATTGAAGCCGGCGGTCGGTGTATAGACGGTTGAATTGATCGCCGTGATCGTCCCCAGGATCCCGTGGCTGGGCCCGGTCACGAGTGTAAAGGTCATGGTCTGCGAAGACTCGTCATCTCCGGTGCTTCCACCCAAAGTCAACGTCGTCACGTGATCTTCACAGGTAGTCACGTTTTGGGTCAGGTCAACGCCGATCGCCAAGGCACCGGGCAGGGGCTGACAGACCGTCGAGGTCGTCGTCGTGGCCCGCACGACTTGCGGTATCGGTGTGTCGTTAACCGCAGTGACATTGATCGCCACGGTCGCCGGCGTAACGCTCGTCTCCGGCACGGCACCATCGTCGGTCACGTTGAATGTGAAGGTGTCGGGGCCTGCGGGCAAATTCGCGTTGTTGTTGAAGTTGAGGTTGGGTTGATACGTGACCACACCGGTCGGGGAAGTCACTCGCCCAATCACACCCGTCATGGAACCGTCGATATCGACCCCGCTCGTGAAAGTGCCGTGAGCCGGGAAGCTGGCAATCGTGAAGATCAAACTCTGCCCTTCGCTCGTCGATGGGTTCCCATCGTCATCACCGGTAAGCGTGATCTGGACCGGCGTGTCTTCCACAGTACTGACGGCCGTCATACCGACCTGATTCGTACCGGTCGGTGGATCGTTCACCGCCGAAATATTCAGGGTCAAGGTGAAGGGCGCACTCGAAAGCTGATAGGGAGTACCCGCCGATCCGTCGTCGCGCACCGTAAACACGATCGTCCCGACTCCGTTGAAGTTCACATTCGGAGTGAACACAAACCGACCGGTTTCGAGGTCTCCCGTATCCGATGTGATATTCGAGATCATTCCGTTGGCGTTGCTTTGGTCGAAGTTCTCGAACGTCAATCGCTGCCGCTCCAATGGCAACGGATCACCATCATTGCCACGCAGCGTGATCGCAATCGATTGGTCTTCACACAAATTGATCGTTTCGGCGAATCCGTCGACTGGATTCAGATCGCTGAACGTCACGGGACAAGTGACAGACGGCGTTACTGAAACAGCGTCAATAACTCCCGTCGCGATCGGAATATCGTTGCCCGGTGCAACCACTACCTGGAAGGTACGTTCGGCGAACAAGCCGCCTTGATCCGTCGCCCGGACGGTCACGTTGACTACACCGTTCTCATCGGGCTGATAATCCAAACGCAATGTTTCGCCGTCGATGTCGATCGACGGGATCAGAATCGGCTGGTCACTGACCAGTCGCAAATCGTCGAATCCAACACTAAAAGTAACGATCCCGGAACCGCTCAGCCGCAGGATCGATCCGTCCAAAGGATCGCTGTTCGCCACGACACCATAGTTCGCGACCGTGATCTGTGCCGCCAGGCGATCCATGATTTCGGTCGTCGTGGAGCTGCTATCGAAGGCGACAGGGAAGTTGCCTTGTGCGACGGAGCCATTCGAGTCGAATTCAAAGGTTCGCGTCGCCAGACCGTCGGCGGTGGCGATCGTCACCGTGGCGTTGTCCGGCAACAGGGCACCCGCTTCACGAAGCTGAATACCGTTGGCGGTGCCCCGCAGGACGTCCGTGAAGCCCGTGCTAAAGCTGATGTTGCTATTACCGCTGAGGCGAATGAGACTCGGATCGAGTGGATCGACCACCGCGAAGACGCCGAACAAGGCGTTGGTTATCGTCTGTGCGAAGGTTCCGGCGATTTGCTCCGGTGTCTGTGCCGTGTCATAGACAACCGGCAGGTTGCCTAGTACGAAGGTGCCGTCGGTGGTGAACTCGAAGGTTTGCGGCGTGCCTTGAAGGGGCGTGATCGTCACCATACCGGCTTCCGTAAGAGTGGCACCGTTGGCTTGAACTCGCAACGTGTCGTCCCGAGTTTCCACGGCACCATCGAACACAGATCCGAAGGAGATTGCACCTTGACGTCCCAAACGAACCACGGTGGGATTCGTGCTATCGACTGCCGCGCTGACGCGGTAATTTTGGGTGATGTCATCCGCAATGCGATTGATCGCGGACGTCAAGGAGTTCGCTAAGTCCGCTCGCGTCGCAGTGGCGGCAAACGACACGGGTATGTTGCCGACAGCGGTCACGCCATCATCATCGAACTCGAATGTTCGCGAAGCGAGCGTATTCGCGTCGACGATCGTGACCGTTCCGCCATCTTCGAAAGTCGCACCATCTTGAAGGATCTCGAGCGCGAAGCCGCTGTTGACCGAAATGCCAGAAGAGACCGGTCCCAGCACGACGGAACCTTCGCCAGTGAGCACGATGCTGGTGCCGTTCACACTGGTTGTAATGCCATAGCGCTGAGCCTCGATTCGATTCGCCAGCGAAGCAGCTTGATTCAATGCCGTGGCGGCAGCGTTCGCGCCGGGCGTATACGGAACTGCGACATTCCCGCTGGTGACGATCCCATCGCGATCAAACTCGAAAGTTCGCGAGGTTGAATTATTGGCGGCAAAGATCGTGATCGTGTCGCCATCACGAATCGGCGTGCCGGTTTGCTGAATCGTCAACACACGAGTACCGACGGAGTAAGTGAGGCTGTCTCCGTTTCCGTCCGACAGGTTAGGGTCGTTGAAGGCTTTGGGATCGTTGGGATCACTAATCAGATTGTTCAGATTGATCAATCGGATAACGGTGTCGGGGCCATCTTCTCCCGTGGTGAAATCGACCAGGAACGATGGAATTGCGGTGGGTGCCACGTTGTTCAAAATACGAACCTTGTAGTCTTCCACTTCGCCATCCACCGCCAAGCCGGTGGGGAGCAGGTTGCCCGTACTGCTAATGCGGAAGCGAGCATAGGTCTCACCCAGCGGCGAGTTGCTAGGCAACACCTGCGGGACCGTCACCGACAGGGTGTTTTCGCCAGCGACCACCGGAGCGTTTTGCAACACCTGCTCGCCGGGATCAGTCCAGTCGCCATCGCGATTGAAGTCAAACCAAGCATCGACGAAGCCGGTTCCGGTAGCGGTGACGGTGAGCGTGGTGGTTTGACCGGGAACCAGAATGCCGTTGAACCGAACGCCATCTTCGTCCGCAACTTGCAGCAGAATCGTGCCATCCCCCAGATCGGAGGCAGCAAGCGTAGGAACCGACTCGCCGATCACCTTACTGATCGCGGCACCCATGGTATTGCGGTCATCGTTCGACG
>CAUJKL010000979.1 GCA_963204995.1 Planctomycetota bacterium
CTTCCCACGCCTCAATTTTTTTGTCACAGATAAATCTGGGGGGTGCAACTGGTGGTTTGTCCAGATGTGCTGAGCCGCAGGGAGCACTGCTGGGAATGCCTGCTGTGGCACCCGGCGGAATTCATTGCTCATCATCTCATCACCCCTCACCCCTCACCCCTCATCCTTCATCCTTCATCCCTCATCCCTCACCCCATATTCATGCTCATCAGGAACTCGACATTCGACTTCGTCTTCTGCAAGCGAGTGACGAGCAATTCCATCGCATCGGGAGCGTTCATGTCGTTCATCACGCGACGCAGCACGCAAACGCGGCGATACTCTTCCGGGTCCATGAGGATCTCCTCACGGCGAGTTCCGCTGCGATTGATGTCGATCGCGGGCCAAATCCGCCGGTCGACGAGCTTGCGATCGAGTACGATCTCCATGTTGCCGGTTCCTTTGAACTCTTCAAAGATCACCTCGTCCATGCGGCTGCCAGTATCGACCAGCGCAGTGGCGAGGATCGTCAGCGAGCCGCCTTCCTCCACTTTGCGAGCCGACCCGAAAAACGCTTTTGGCTTTTGCATCGCGTTAGAATCGAGACCACCCGACAGGATCTTGCCGGACTGCGGACATTCGGCGTTCCAAGCCCGAGCCAAACGAGTGATGGAATCAAGGAAGATCACGACATCGACACCATACTCGACCATTCGCTTGGCTTTTTCGAGCACCATTTGCTGGACTTGAACGTGCCGTGAGGAAGGCTCGTCAAACGTCGAGCTGATGACTTCGCAGTTGCGGCCTTTCACTTCGCGTTCCATATCGGTGACTTCTTCAGGACGCTCGTCGATCAACAGCATGATGACGTAGGCTTCCGGATAGTTCTTGATGACCGAACGAGCCATCTTCTGCAGCAAGATCGTTTTCCCGGCCCGTGGCGGGCTAACGATCAGGCCCCGCTGCCCGAACCCAATCGGGCAAATTAAATCGATGATGCGTGTCGAGACTTCGCTGGCATCGGTTTCCATCACGATCCGCTGATTCGGGTGCAGCGGAGTTAAGTCATCGAAGGCGATTTTGTCCGTGATGAAATTCGGATCTTGGTAGTTGATCGCTTCCACGCGCAGCAAGGCGAAGTAGCGTTCGTTCTCTTTCGGAGGCCGAATTTGCCCGGAAACGGTCGCTCCGGTTTGTAACCCGAAGCGGCGAATCTGACTGGGCGATACGTAGATATCGTCTGGGCACGAAAGATAGTGATAGTCCGGACTGCGGAGAAATCCGAAACCGTCAGGCAGAATCTCCAGCGTTCCTTCGCCGTACATCAGCCCGTTCATCTTCACGCGTTCTTTGAGGATCCGGAAAATCAGATCCTGTTTCTTCAGCCCGGTTACGTCGGTGACGTTCTCTTTCTTCGCCTCTTCGATCAGGTCCGTCATGCTCAGCCGTTGCAGTTCGGCTATATGAATCTCGCCCTTCTTGATCCTCTCATAGCGGTCGTTCGTTTCATCACCGCGTTGGTTACCGCTTTCGGCAGCGATCTCTTCGGCCAGCGACAGCGGCTCGTCGTCGTCCAACTCCGGCAGCCGGTCGAGTTGCGACACGACTTCTTCGGAAGCATTACGATGATTCGGACTGGCGCTGCGCGGCTTTTTCTCGCCGTTTGGGCGGGTGCTACGTTGGCCGGACATGAGACAGACTCCTCAGAAGGGAAAAAGCGATTGGCCGACACATTGAAAGGGTCGGCGGCGGGGGTGTAGCTGAATTGTAACCTAAGAACCAATTTCTAGTCGAGTGATTGCCAAACGCTTTCTACTTGCTGGCGAGTCATATCAATGGATCTAGAATTGTCGATGACGTGACTCGCAGCCGCCCGTTTCGTCTCCAACGGCTCTTGAGCGGCCTCGCGAGCGGCAAAGATCGCGTCGCTCCAACCTCGTTCTCGGGCTCGCTCTAGGCGTAAATCGCGGGGTGCCTCGATGAAGAGAATGTGGTCGCAAAACCTGTCCCAACCGGCTTTCAGCATGACGGGGGCATCCAAAATCACGACTTCGACGTCACGGCTTTGACGCAGCCTCGCGATTTCTTGCTGCAACCGATTACTAATTCGCGGATGGGTAAGCTGCTCCAAAAATGCCAACTCTCCAGGGCCGTGAGGAGGTGGGGCGAAGACGATCTTCGCAACGTTTGATCGTTTAATCTGACCATTCTCGTCGAGGATTGCGTCGCCCCAGCGTTCGCGTGCCGCACGAATTACGCCGGTTTCGCGAAGCACTTCGTGGCCAACTTGGTCCGCGTCGAGGACTTTTGCTCCCAGTCGACGAAACTCATCCGCCACCAGACTCTTGCCACTGGCCACACCGCCTAGAATGCCAATGATCTTCATACGACGTAAGTTCTCAGGAGAGTCTCGCCAAGCCTAACTTGGATTGTTTTTTGTCCAACGAGTATAAGGAGACGACGAATGTTTTTCGGAATCAACCAGAACACCATTCGTCGTCTCCCTACATCAACTAGAGCAATATCAACTAGCGCACCATTCGTCGTCTCCCTGCATCAACTAGAGCAATATCAACCAGAGCACCATTCGTCGTCTCCCTATATTCGTTGGAAAACAATCCATTCACCTAGTCCCAAGGTTCACACTCCGCCCAGTTCTTTCCAACTTTGACATCCACTTTCAGAGGCACGTTCAAGCGACCGGCGGCGATCATCTCTTCGGTCACCAGAGTTGCCAATGCAGTACATTCTTCAGGCGGGACTTCGAACACCAGTTCATCGTGTATTTGCAGCAACATCCTGGCCCGCAACTTTTCGCGTTGCAAGCGACCGTAGACATTGATCATGGCCTGTTTGATCAGGTCCGCAGCCGATCCTTGAATAACTGTGTTGATTGCGATTCGCTCGGGGAGGGTTCGTTGGCGGGAGTCGCCGACGCGTGAAGGATCACGAACTCCGTCGACCGCACGACGGCGGCCTAGGATGGTACTAACATACCGATTCGCCCGGCAATCCTCCAGTACCTTTTTCATAAACGCTTCTACGCCCGTGTAGCGTGCGAAGTACGCATCGATAAACGTCGCTGCTTCGTCCTTGTCGATCTCCAGCGATTTCGCCAATCCAAACGCACTTTGCCCGTAAATCACGCCGAAATTGACGGCCTTCGCGCTGCGCCGCATCTCGCGTGTGACCTCGGCCAACGGCACGCCGTAGACTTCGCTGGCGACCTGCGTGTGGATGTCGCGATCTTCGGCAAAGGCTTGGCACATCGCCTTGTCGCCTGAAAAATGAGCCAACACGCGCAATTCGATCTGCGAGTAATCCGCTGTCATCAAGAGCCAGTCTGGTTCGCCTGGCAAGAACGCCGAACGTATTTCGCGTCCTTCCGCCGTGCGAACGGGGATGTTTTGCAAGTTCGGTTCCGTCGAACTCAACCGGCCCGTCGCCGCGACATCCTGTTTGAAAGAAGTATGAACGCGACCAGTCGTCGGGTGGACGAGCTCAGGCAATGCATCGACGTAAGTGCTCTTGAGCTTGGCGTTCTGCCGATACTCGATGATCTTCGCCGGCAGCGGATGTTGCTTCGCCAGTTCCGTCAACACTTCGACATCGGTACTCGCGCCCGTCTTCGTCTTCTTGATGACCGGTAACGCAAACTTCTCGAACAATAATTTGCTCAACTGTTTTGGCGATTCGATATTGAACTTTTCGCCCGCGAGCTCATAGATCTCGACTTCCAGCTTTGCCAGTCGTTCGCCGAATCGATCGCTCAAATCTCGCAGCAGCGCGACGTCGACTTTGATTCCATTGAATTCCAGTTCGGCCAGAATCTCGACGAGCGGCATTTCAACGGTGCGGAACAGTTCCGCGAGCCCTTCCGCCTCTAGCTTCTTCTCTAGGATCGCGGTTAGCCGCACTGGGATGTCGGCGTCTTCGGCCGCGTACTCCGTGACCTGAGCGACTGGCACTTGATCCATCCGGATCTGCTTCCTACCGGTGCCGATCAACTCTTTGATGGAAATCGTTTTGTGGTTCAGGTAACGCAACGCCATATCATCCATGCTGTGGCTGCGTTCACCCGGTACAAGCAAATAGTCGGCCACCATCGTGTCGAACGCGACTCCTCGCAGTGTGATGCCGACATTGCGAAGTACGATCATGTCGTACTTGAGATTCTGACCAATCTTCGCAATCGCTGGATCTTCGAGCACACTTCGCAAAGTATCCATTGCAAGCTGCGGATCGAGTTGCGGCTCGCCTCGCGGCGCACGAACGGGAACGTAAAACCCTTCGCCGGGCTTCCAGGAAAACGAATAGCCGACGATCTCTGCCCAGCGGGGATTCGTCGAAGTCGTTTCGGTATCGATGGAGATGCGAGACTGTCGCGACATCTTGTCCGCTAACTGAGCCAGGTCTTCTGGCGTCGCGACGGTGCGATAGTCTGACTTCCACTGCGCGGGAGCTGCCGCAACGGTGAGGTTCGCGACTTGATCGGCCAACTGGCGAAAGCCGAATTCGCGACAGAGCTCTTGGGCCGCCTCCGCATCGACGCCCCCTACCCTGCCCGCCTGCCAATCGATCTCGATCGGCACGTTATTTACCAAACGAACCAATTCGCGGCTTAGCAACGCCTGGTCGCGAAAGATCGCAAGGTTCTGATCGCGTTTCTTCTTGCTGTTCGGATCTGCGTTCTCCAGCACTGCGTCGAGCGTTCCATGCGTTTCCAAAAGTTCTCGCGCTGCTTTCGGTCCGATCAACGGAACGCCAGGGACATTATCGACCGAATCGCCGACCAACGCTTGATAATCGACGACCTGATCCGGCCGCACGCCCCAGTCCAGCATGAGAGCTTCCGCATCGAACACTTCTTGCTTGCGGATGTTGTACACCTTCACGTGATCGGTGATCAGTTGTCGACAATCCTTGTCGCTTGTCACGACGAAGCACGTTCCGCCTCGCTCGTCGGTCAGTCGCGCGATGGTGGCCAGAACGTCGTCCGCCTCGTACCCTTGCATCTGCAACACGGGCACTCCGAGCGCTGCGAGCATGCGTTGAATGCTGGGTATCTGCGGCCGCAAGTCTTCGGGCATCGACTCGCGATTCGCCTTGTACTTGTCGTACAAGTCATGCCGGAACGTAATCTCCTTCGGATAGTCGAATGCACAGAACAAATAGTTCGGCCGTTTGTTCTCGATGATGTCGACCACATCGCGAATGAAGCCGTGAACCGCACCGACCGGCTGACCGTTCGGGCTGCTCAACGCGGGCATCGCGTGGAAGACTTGATAGATCAACGAATGCGAATCGATGACGTACACGACCTGCCCTTCCAGGCTGTCCGGTAGCTTATCGCCGACCTGCTTCGACGGAACGGATATCGCCGGCTGTGCTTCCTTGACCGAATCGGGCTGTACGTCATCGTCCGCGTCGTCCGTCATCGCGAACGAAAGCTGTCGTTGTGAATCCGCCATCATGGCCTCAGCTGAGTACTTGTAGAATCCCGCGACAAAAGTCCGGCAAGTCGTCGGGCTTGCGGCTGGAAACGAAATGTCGATCGACCACTACGGCCGCGTCTTCCCAAATTGCGCCAGCGTTGATTAGATCGTCTTTGATCCCGGGCGAACCGGTAACGCGAACTCCCTTGTACACCTTGGCTGAAATCGGAATCCAGCCGCCATGACAGACCGCCGCGACGAGCTTGCCTGCATCGGAGAAGTCAC
>CAUJKL010000980.1 GCA_963204995.1 Planctomycetota bacterium
CAGCAATGGCGGCTTTATCACCTTCGCTCAGGCCCAAGCGGGCGTGAAGTTCCTGCCGAGTTCCCACAGCACCGCGGCCGGACACTTCGACGTGGAGTCCTCGCAGGACGGTAGCACGGTGGCGGCGCAGAGTGGCCAGGCCACCAGCACGATCACGGTGACACCGTCCAACGATCCACCAGACGGCATCGTTCTGTCGTCGGACAGCATTCTCGAGAATACTGACACCAGCAGTGCGGTACTAGTGGGAACATTCGCAACCAGTGACCCTAATGTGGGTGACAGTCACACATATACGTTAGTGGCCGGAATTGGCGACACAGATAACGGGGTTTTCCTGATCGCAGATAGTCAGTTACAGGTCAGGGCAGGTACAGTGCTCGACAGCGATACTCAGGATAGTTATGGCATCCGCGTTGCGACGACGGATGCCGCTGGCCTGAAATTCGAGCAAACTTTCACTATAAGCGTAACCAACTTGAACGAGGCCCCGGTCTTGGCGTCGATCGGCAGCAAGTCGGTCAATGAAGGCAGCTTGCTGACGTTCACGGCCAGTGCATCTGATCCCGATGTTCCGGCCAACGCGTTGACCTACAGTCTCGATGCGGGTGCTCCGGTGGGAGCGAGCATCGACGCCACTAGCGGCGTATTCACTTGGACACCGAGCGAAGCACAAGGCCCCGGCACCTTTAATGTCACCGTCCGCGTCACCGACGACGGCACGCCCAACCTGGATGACTTCGAGACGATTGAAGTGAGGGTCGGAGAAGTGAACGACGTTGCGCCACAAGTTTCGGACAACACGTTTCGCGTGGATGAGAACAGTCAAGCGGCGACGGTCGTAGGCCAGGTTCAGGCTAGCGATGAGGATTCACCCTCCGACTTGACCTACGAGATTGTGACGGCCGAACCGAGTAATCCCTTTGCCATCAATGTGGCAACTGGCGTAATTACCGTTAGCAATCCGACGTTGCTGGACCGGGAAAGCACAGCCGCGTTTACGGTCCATATACGCGTGACCGACAATGGGTTGCCGACCAAGTCCGGCACGGGCATCGTCATGGTTCAGTTGAACGATCTGAACGAGTTGGTGCCAAAGGCCGAAGCCGACGCCTACGAAACCGACGAAGATACAGTGTTGATTGTCGAGCCACTTGGGTTGCTGGCGAATGATTCAAGAGGTGATGCGACCGAAACGCTGAGCGTTACCGCATTCAACGGTGTCAGTCAGCTTGGCGTGCCTGTCACGATCGACGTGTCGGGTGGGCTGCACTATGACCCACGCATACCCGCGCTACAAGGGATAGGGCGAGGTGAAACGCTTACCGACACGATTACATACCAACTCAACGATGGCCAAGGCAGCAGTGCGACTGAGATCGTGACGATCACGATCCAGGGCGTCAATGACTGGCATAATCTGGCGATGCCCTTGGACGTGAACCGCAACAACAGCATCGAGCCGCTCGATGCGCTGATCATTATTAACTACTTGAATTCTGAGGGGCCGGGCCATTTGCCAGGCCGTGTGGGTCCGCCAGAGTTCTACTACGACACAACTGACGATGGATATGTCGCACCGCTAGACGTTTTGCTGATCTTCAACGAGCTGAACAACTCCCTCGGCAGTGGCGAAGGAGAACAGCCAGCGACTGAAATGGCAGACCGAACGCGAGTTGACTTAGTGCCGTCGCACTCCACTCAAGAGGAAGTGATCACGTGGACCAGGCTCCCTACGGATCTCCCGCATACCTCGCAACCTGTCGGTTTTTTAAGTCTTGCCTGCTTTCGTCAACCGAAAGCGCCGCCCGGACAAGATTGGCGACCCACGCGGTTCGTTGACGCGGTGTTCGCCGACGAGGAAGCTCTGTTGGACGCGCTCGACGACCTCATGCTGTCCGAATTGGTAGAATCGCATCAGTGAGCGTACTGTCGAGTTAAATGCTGCGTTTGTTCCGTTCCGTGAAATCTCACTATTCTCACGGGTCGCCACGCCGGACAGAGTATTGGTATCGACTCGAATCACCGAGATGGACGGTCGAGTTGTCGGCGAGAATTGTCAACAAGCAGGATCGTGTTGCGGCAAGTCTCGGCGAAGGCAAGACGCCAAGTTTCACCGTCTGCAACATCCGCGGTTCGCGGCAAGCGTTTGACAATCTGCTACCGCTCGCAGGTGTAGAAAACTTCACGGACAGGAACTACCAAGAACATCTCGATTTCCGTTCGCAAAACGGAATCCGAGTTTAGGAGGCGGGTGTGAATTTTTATGTCGGCACAGATTTGACTTACTGAGTGTGATGAAGGCAGCTCAGCGCAGAATCTGCCGTAGCTGATGTCGTTCGGCTTCGGCTATGATGCGTACTGAGCTTTCTACAAATCAATCACCGTCGCAAAACGCGAGGCAAACTTATGAGTTCTCGAAAACAAGAATCGTCGACCCCGTATCTCGGACGGCGCGAGTTGCTTTCCTACACCGCCGCCTTCGGAACCGCTTTCCTGGCTCGACAGGGTTTGGCCGCGCCGGACGGTGTGCCTGTCACCGCCGGTAACACACTGACGAGTCAAGCATCGAAACGCTACGACATGAAGAAGTCGATCAATCTTTGGGCGTTTCCTTATCCGGATCGGATGAACTTGACGCAGTGTCTGCAACTCGCGAAAGATGCTGGGTTCGATGGGATTGAATTGAATTACGACCTTGTCAACGATCTCTCACCGAATTCGGGTACTAAGGAGTTTCACGACATCCGTCGCGAGGCCGAACGCATCGGCATTGCGATCAGCGGAGTTTGCTCGTTTCTGTTCTGGCCGTATCCGCTGACCAGTAACGATCCGGCGGAGCGTGAACGCGGCATGGAACTCGCCTCGAAGATGACGCAGGCGGCACATGATCTGGGTACGGAGAATCTGCTGGTCGTACCTGGGGCAGTACACATGCCGTGGCGGGAAGATCACGATCCAACTCCGAACGACGTCTGCGATCGGCGGGCCCGCGAAGCAATCGGCAAGTTGCTGCCTCAAGCCGAGAAACTCAAGGTCCACCTAAACATGGAGAATATCTTCTTTAACGGCTTCTTGATGTCACCTGGCGAGATGGTTGATTTCGTCGACAGTTTCGACAGCGAATACGTCCAGGTTCACTTCGACACCGGGAACATCATGGAGTATCAATTCCCCGAGCATTGGATTCCGATCCTGGGCAAGCGGATCAAAAATGTTCACTTGAAGGAATACACAAAGAAGGGCACCGATCATTCGTTGCAGGCCTTCCGTCCGCTGCTGGACGGCACGACGAACTGGCCGGCAGTGATCGAAGCCTTCGCGGAAGTTGGATATGACCAATACTTGACGTTCGAGTACTTTCATCCGTACCAGCACTATCCCGAAGCGCTGGTTCACCAAACGTCCGACTCGTTAGATCGACTGTTGGGGAGGAAATGATGGATGGGGAATGGGGAATGGGGAATGCGGTCTGTTGATTTGATGTATTGCTAGCATGGTGATTTTGGCGCGCGGCGGGTGTGAATCGTTTGGAATTGAAACGGCT
>CAUJKL010000981.1 GCA_963204995.1 Planctomycetota bacterium
CGGCTACTGCATGGGTGGGACGATGTCGACGATGTTCACAGCCTTGTATCAAGAACGCATCCGCAACTTGATCTTGATGGCGACACCCATCGATTTCAGCGGTGACGAAGGGATGCTGAACTTGTGGGCTCGGCAAGAGTACTTCGACGTTGATCGGTTGATTGACGCTTATGGCAACTGTCCGGGCGAGTTCCTGCAATACTGTTTTCAGTTGATGAAGCCCGTGCAAAACATTGCGGAAAAGTACCTCACGTTTTGCGAGCGACTGGACGACGATTCGTTTCTCGATAACTTCTTTGCGATGGAGCGATGGGCCAGCGATAGCATCCCCGTGGCCGGCGAGACGTTTCGTGAGTACGTCAAGAAGTTGTATCAGCAGAACCTGTTGGTGAAGGGTGAGATGACGCTCGGCGATCATGCGGTGAAACTTGATGCGATCACTTGTCCGCTGTTGCTGTTGGTCGCGGAGCACGACCATCTGGTTCCGCCAAGTTCCACGTTGGTCCTAGAGGAAAAAGTGAGTTCAAAGAACGTAGAGTCGATGTCAATCAACGCGGGACACATTGGCCTGGCGGTGAGTACCAAAGCACATCGCCAGTTGTGGCCCAACGCGGCGAATTGGATCGCCGATCATTCGACGGCGGGGACGTAACACTGTGTAGCCGAAGTCGTGAGACTTCGGAAAGTAACGCTGGAACTCCGACAGTCTCACGACTTCGGCGACGCGAGGAACGAAAGAGAATATGCAAAACATCGTCCGGCAACTGGAAGAGAAACGCGCCGCAGCTGAATTGGGTGGCGGCCAGCAACGAATCGACTCGCAACACAAAAAAGGCAAGCTCACCGCTCGCGAACGCATCGAGTTGCTGCTCGATCCCGGCAGCTTCGAGGAATGGGACATGTTTGTCGAGCATCGTTGCCATGACTTTGGGATGGACCGCCAGAGCGTTCCCGGCGACGGTGTCGTGACTGGTTACGGAACGGTCAACGGACGCGTCGTCTTTGTATTCAGCCAAGACTTCACCGTGTTTGGTGGTTCGCTGTCCGAAGCTCACGCCGAGAAGATCTGCAAGGTCATGGACCACGCGATCAAGGTTGGGGCACCCGTGATCGGCATTAATGATTCCGGCGGCGCTCGCATCCAGGAAGGCGTGGCTTCGTTGGGCGGATACGCCGACGTATTTCAACGCAACGTCCTGGCGTCCGGCGTGGTGCCGCAGATTTCGCTCATCATGGGGCCTTGCGCGGGCGGTGCCGTCTACTCGCCCGCGATGACCGACTTTATCTTTATGGTCAAAGACAGTTCGTACATGTTCGTCACCGGGCCGGACGTCGTGAAGACCGTGACGCATGAAGAAGTCACGCAAGAACAGTTGGGCGGGGCGGTCACACATTCGACCGTCTCCGGCGTTGCGGACCGCGCGTTCGAGAACGACGTCGAGGCGCTGGCCATGTTGCGACGCTTCATCAATTACCTTCCGGCCAACAACCGCGTCGCCCCACCGCACCGCCCGACGCCCGACAGGTCGGATCGAATCGAGCCGTCCCTGGACACGCTGATACCCGATTCGGCAACGAAGCCTTACGACATGAAGGAGTTGATCCTGAAGATCGTCGACGACACAGACTTCTTCGAGCTTCAGCCCGAGCATGCCAAGAACATCCTGGTCGGCTTCGGTCGCATGGAAGGATATCCCGTTGGCATCGTCGCGAATCAGCCGCTCGTGCTGGCCGGTTGTCTCGACATCAAGTCATCGATCAAGGCAGCCCGATTCGTGCGTTTCTGCGACGCCTTCAGCATCCCGATCATCACTCTGGTCGACGTGCCGGGCTTTCTGCCGGGAACAGCTCAAGAGTACGGCGGCATCATTAAACACGGGGCCAAGCTGTTGTTTGCCTATGCCGAGGCGACCGTGCCAAAGATCACACTGATCACGCGCAAAGCGTACGGCGGTGCCTATGACGTGATGGCCTCGAAGCACTTGCGCGGCGACGTCAATATCGCATGGCCAAGTGCCGAGATCGCGGTCATGGGACCGAAAGGCGCTGTCGAGATTATTTTTCGCAAGGAGCTTGGTAACGCCGAGCGCGTTGTCGAACTGACGGAGGAGTATCGCATCAAGTTCGCCAATCCGTTCATTGCCGGAAAACGAGGCTTCATTGACGACGTCATCATGCCTCGCGAGACACGCAAACGAATTTGCCGATCGTTGGCGATGTTGAGAGACAAGAAACTAGAAAACCCGTGGCGCAAGCACGGGAACATTCCTCTGTAGAACTCAACAACCATGTTCAACAAAATACTCATCGCAAACCGAGGCGAGATTGCTTGCCGCGTGATCAAAACGGCTCGTAAAATGGGCCTTCAGACGGTCGCTGTCTACTCGGAAGCGGATCGCGACGCGCTGCATGTGTCGTTGGCCGATGAAGCCGTCTGCATCGGTCCGCCGCCATCGGCGCAAAGCTATCTCGTCATCGACAAGATACTTCAGGCTTGTCGAGACACTGGGGCGCAGGCCGTGCATCCGGGCTACGGCTTTCTCTCCGAAAGAGCGGAGTTCGCCGAGCGACTCGCGGAAGCGGGCATCGCCTTCATCGGCCCGAATGTTCATGCCATCAAGAGCATGGGCGATAAGATCACCTCGAAGAAATTGGCTCAGGAGGCGGGCGTCAACACGATCCCCGGCCACGCCGACATCATCCAGGATGCGAACACTGCCGTCACGATCGCGCAAGGCATTGGCTATCCGGTGATGCTCAAGGCCACTGCCGGTGGTGGCGGCAAGGGGATGCGAGTCGCTCGCAATGACGACGAATGTCGCGAAGGTTTTCTGCGCGCCAGTAACGAAGCTCGCTCGTCGTTCGGTGACGACCGCGTGTTTATCGAGAAGTACATCGAAGAGCCGCGACACATCGAGATCCAGGTGTTGGCGGATCAGCACGGCCACGTCATTTATCTCGGTGAACGCGAGTGTTCGCTGCAGCGACGCCATCAAAAAGTAATCGAAGAAGCCCCTTCCCCGTTTCTCGACGCTGCGACTCGCGCGGCCATGGGCGAGCAGGCCGTCGCGCTGGCCCGCGCCGTCGATTACGAGTCGGCTGGCACCGTTGAATTCATCGTGGATGCCGATCGCAATTTCTATTTCTTGGAGATGAATACGCGGCTGCAAGTCGAACACCCGGTGACCGAGTTTGTCACGGGTTTAGACCTTGTGGAATTGATGATTCGGGTGGCAGCCGGCGAGACGCTCCCCCTGTCGCAAGCTGAAGTCAAGCTTAATGGCTGGGCGATCGAAGCACGGATCTACGCCGAAGACCCGTGTCGTGGCTTTCTACCATCGATCGGTCGGCTGGTGCGTTATCTTCCTCCTGCGGAGTCGGACGTCGTGCGCGTGGATACGGGTGTCTACGAAGGCGGTGAGGTATCGATGCACTACGACCCGATGATCGCGAAATTGATTACCTATGGCACCACGCGCGAGCAGGCAATCGCTCGCATGCGTGAAGCGCTGAACGAGTCATACATTCGAGGCGTTTCTCACAACATCAGCTTTCTGGCCGCGCTGATCGAGCACCCGCGATTCCACGAGGGACGAATCAGCACAAACATGATCGCCGAGGAATATCCCGATGGCTTTCATCCGGAGAACATGATTCACGACGATCCGGCTTTGTTGATCGTTGTCGCTGCGGCAATCCATCGGCAGTATATGGATCGGGCGGCAGGGATCAGCGGACAGCTCCACGGTTACGAACGAATCGTCAGCGATCACTGGGTGGTCGTTATGCACGATGAACGCCATGTGGTCGAGATCCGACCAGTAGCGGGAGGGCACGACATCCATTACGGAGGCGAATGCCATCGGGTGCGGAGTGGCTGGCAATTCGGACAACCACTTTTCCGAGGTACGGTGAATGGTAAGACAGTCTGCATTCAAGTCGAGCGTCGCAACATGCACTACCGCTTGTTCCACTGGGGAGCACAAGTGGATCTCATGGTGTTGACCGCACGGGCCGCAGAGTTACTGGCTTGCATGCCCGTGAAGGCGCCCCCGGATACGTCTCAGTACCTACTCTCGCCCATGCCCGGCATGTTGAAGCAGTTACTCGTCGAGCAAGGGCAGGAAGTAAGAATCGGTCAAGATCTGGCCGTCGTGGAAGCGATGAAAATGGAGAACGTTCTGCGAGCCGAACGCGATGGCAAGGTCGGCGAGATCTTAGCGCAGGTTGGCAATACTTTGTCTGTCGATCAGCCAATTATCAAGTTCGCGTAATCATTCCCATGATCAAGTACACCATCAACGAGCAACGCATCGCGACGCTCACACTGAACCGCGACGACAAGCGAAACGCTTTCAGTGGCGAGTTAGCACAACAGATACTCAGAAGCCTCGCGGATGCCGAGTCCAACGGCGTCCGCGTCCTGATCCTGAGGGCGAACCCTGGCGTGAAGGTGTGGTGTGCCGGTCACGATCTCGCCGAGTTGGATCTCGCGAAGCTTGACACCGAGAACGCGATTATCGAAGTCGCCAAGAAGATTC
Organism: Planctomycetota bacterium; assembly: GCA_963204995.1. GTDB lineage: Bacteria > Planctomycetota > Planctomycetia > Pirellulales > Pirellulaceae. The sequence continues at coordinate 4,542 of CAUJKL010000981.1, forward strand.
AGTCCGTCCCGTTCCCCGTGGTCGCGATGGTGGAAGGCAGCGTCCACGGCGGCGGCCTGCTGCTGTTGCTGAGCGCCGACATCGTCATTGCCGCAGAGAACGCCGAGGTGGCGATCACTTCCAACAAGTTAGGTATTCCGCTTTCGCCAGAACTACATGCCTATTGGTTGCGGGTCATGGGCCTGCACAAGGCCAAAGAGTTGCTCTTCACAGCAGCGACGATCACCGCAATAGACGCGTATCATGCCGGCTTGTACAACCATGTCGTAGATCAAGGGCGGTTAGAGCAAGTTACAAATGAAATCGCTCTGCGAATCATCGAGTGCTCGCCAGCCGCCGTCGCCAATTCTAAGTACCAACTCAACCTTCTCGCTCAACAATCGTCGCTCGGAGAACTCGACGCAGTTGATGTAAGGGAACGCGGTGCGGATATTCTGAACAGCGACGACACGCGCAGCCGCATCGAACGACTGCTCGCCTCATTGCGCCGTCCAGGGATTTAGCCACTCATCGCGTTGCATCCTCTATCCAGCCAGAGACGATATGACTTGAGTTGGACGGACGAACTGATCGAACGCTTCCATCTCGGACTTGCCGCCAACGACTAGCGGCGTGCGCTGGTGAATCTCGGTTGGTTCGATCTCCATAATCCGCTGAGCCGCCGAAACCGCCTGATGCGAGATAATCGCCGTCCGCCACGAATCGGCGCACCGCTTCCTCGACCGACATCACCTTGTCGCTCATCTGCTTCGGCTTGTCGCGGAACCATTGCCGCGCGGCATCACAATCCGGCTCGTCAAACAGCGGCCCTTTACCACGCATCGACATCAGGCAGCACATTCTGTTCGAGATAAACTGATTCGTCCGGACGATTCAGTCTAATGGCTCGGCGTGGCGACTGGGAGTGCGGGGGGAGGGCCGTGCTTGCATCGCCAAAGCTCGCACTGTCATTGCTTCTTGATGCTTACGCTCGCACGCCGTCGCAGCCGCGACATCGCCGAGCATTCTGTAAGAGTGACGCAGCACGTCATAGGGTGCATCGTACCAGGCGGGTAAATGGCGGAAGCTGATTCGAGTTTGCGCGGCATGACTGCCTTCCATATTGCCGATCGCAATGGCCATCTGCTCCCACGTCACCGCTTCTTGAAACCGTCCGAGCTGATAACAGCAGTAGCCAGCCTGCCATGCAAGCTCAGGTGACGCTGGTTGACGAGAAAGTCCTATCGCGCAAAGTTCGGTCGCTTCTTCGAATCGCTTCAACGCGACCAAGCACCTAGCTCCGCAGTAGGCGGACCAAGCCGCATCCTCCGACCATGCGGACTTCAGTCGCGCACCCAGTCGGTAGGATTCCACAGCTTCTTCGTATTGCCCCAACGCTTCAAGCGTCTGTCCGAGATATAGCCACCAACGGGCGTGTTCGGGATGCGTCGTCGTTTCTTCCCGCAACACGCGGAGATCTCGCTCAAGTTTCTCCCGCGTCTGCGCAGATGTCTTCGGTTCCTCCCAGAAACAAAGAGCCGACATGGGCATTCGGTCGCCGCTCCGCGCACCGCTCAGGCTTTCATGTGTCCTTCCACGCCATTCAAGATGCGACGGTACGCGAATGAACCGTTCCTTTGCATACGATCCATCCTTTGCCGAAACAAGCCAAGCAAATACCTTTGGGTCGGATGCAAGCTTCGTCCGAATCGCCTCTCGGCCATCCAACGCTCCCAAGTCAATACGTTCGTCGGTGTCGATCGTTAAGGCCCAAGCTGCACCACGCGAGCCAGCAAGTTCCAACGCGAAATTGCGAGCCTTTGCAAAGTCGTTACGCCATTCAAACTTCTCGACCCATAGTTTCGTTCCGGTCAGGTCGCGGACAATCTCCAGACTACGATCGCCTATCCCTGTGTCGATGAGCAGAAATGTGTCGACCCACGCGATCACGCTACGCACCGCATCGGCGACAATCGCTTCGTTGTTCCCGCACAACATCGTCGCGATGATGGGAAGCGATTCGGCGGGCTGCGGTAAGCTGGACATAGAGGGCACCGAAGTCGTTTGATGCATATTGTTGGCCTCAGTCTTTCAAAAGAGCATTCTCTAGTTGCTGCCGCAGTTCTCGCTTCCACCGGCGCAGGGTTCGGTCACTTATACCTTCGGGCAACGGTTCCAAGCCGGCAAGAATTCGTAGTCGCCTTGCTTCCCGTTCCGTCACTGGGCTTAGCGGATGACAGTTACCACGTTCACCAGCATCTAGCAACCTGATCAGTTCGTCGTCAACGAGATTGCTGGGCGTGCTCAAAGATTCAAAGTCGAAGGATGTGCCACGTTGAACCTGCGCGTTTCGCACAAGCCAGTTGCGCGCGTGATTCGTTACTACCGCACGGACCCAGCCATTTAACTCTAACTGCGACTCACCCCGAAATGACTTAAGCCGACGGTGCGAATCTACGCAGAGACTGAGTACAACTTCCATCACCACATCTTCAACGTCGGCGTTGCAATATCCAAACGGCTTCAGGATCTTGCTTGCTGTGGGAGTTGCAATTTGAAACACGAAGAGCCACAGATCCTCCCAGCCGTCAGCGCAATCGTCCTCAACGCACACACGAACTGGTTCGAACACGATACGCGCCCTCGGTGAAAGAGACTGCCAGTCCTGCCCGGTCGCCAGAAGCATACCCCCCCCCTCAGCGATCTGTCAAGCATGGCCAGGATGGAAAGAGGACGCGTGATTGCAGAGTTGTAAGTCGTCGTAAAACTTTCCATTTTCCTTGGCCGCAAATGGCAGGTTTTATTGTCTTTGACTTCAGAGGAAAGACAGGGAGCGTAATCCGTCCGTCCTATTCCCTTTCCCCACCACCAATCGGAGTCTCGTCGCATGCGTCGTCCATCAAGTAGTTGGAGATTTTTGTCGGTTCCGGCGTGGTTGCGGCTACCGCAAAAGAAGCGAGCGCGCAGCCGCAGGTTGCGTTTGGAAGAATTGGATGGTCGTCTGTTAATGGCTGGCGACGTTGTTGAAGCGACACTTTCGACTG
>CAUJKL010000982.1 GCA_963204995.1 Planctomycetota bacterium
TCACCTCTCAACTCTCAACTCTCAACTCACAACTCTCAACTCTCAACTCTCAACTCTGAATGGCCACTGCTGAAATCCAACTCGACGCTCCACTCACCAAGCAGTTGCCAACGACCGGCTCCGAGTCTCGCGCGTTCTGGATGTTACGAATTCGACGGCTGAACACGATGACCAGCCACGCGCTGCGGAACATGCGCGTGCAATTGGTTTCGATCAGCCTTGCCAGTCTAGTGATGTGGCTGGGACTTTATATTCTGTTTCAGCAGGGCTTCCAGTTCATCACTTCCGGGTTGATCCACGCGGAAATGCGAACGCAGTTCGTCCATGCCATCTTTAATGTCTTCTTCCTCGCCTTGACGGTGATGCTGATGTTCTCGTCGGCTATCATCATGTACGGCAACTTGTTCAAGACCGAAGAAGTTCGCTTTCTGCTGACGACACCGGCTCGGCCCGAGCGGATTGTCTTCCACAAATTCCACGAGGCCGTGTTCTTCAGTTGCTGGGGCTTTGTGTTGTTGGGCAGCCCGATGTTGATTGCCTACGGCGATACGGCCCTGTCGCCTTGGTATTACTATTTGCTTCTAATACCGTTCATGCTGGCCTTTGTGTTGATCCCGGCAGCCATCGGCGCGATCGCATGCCTGCTTGTCGTGCGTCTGTTGCCAACCGTTCGCTTGCACGCCTTGGTCATTCTTGCCGGGATTGTGATTTCGGCGGGTTTGTACTTCGGCTGGCACGTCTTGGCCTACCAGAATCGTGACCTGATGACGATGACCTGGTTCACGGATGTCCTGACGCGGCTGGAGTACTCGGAGCAACGGCTGCTGCCGAGTTGGTGGTTAAGCACGGGATTGCTCGAAGCCGCCCATCCCTCATCGTCGACCATGGGACGTCCGGCATGGCTCGAAAGTTTTTACTTCTTGGCCGTTCTCGCTTCGAACGCTTTGTTGCTACAGCTGATCTTGGCGATGGTGGCCAACCGCTGCTTTCGCGTCTCGTATAGCGAACTGCAAGGGATTACTCGATCAAAACGCAACAGTCGCGTCAGTTGGATTGATCGCACGGTCGGTCTCGTATGCCGCCCGTTGCCTGCGACGCTGAGGATGTTCGTCATCAAGGATTTACGGCTATTTCGCCGCGATCCGATGCAGTGGTCACAGTTCGCGATCTTTACGAGTCTGTTGCTGTTATATTTCTTCAACGTTCGTCGTTTTGATTATGCCGGAACACTGGAACAATGGGTCACGGTCATCAGCTTTCTCAACGTCGCCGTCGTCGGACTGATCCTGTCGACGTTCACAACGCGCTTCATCTTTCCCATGATCAGTCTCGAAGGGCGTCGTTTTTGGGTGCTGGGCACGGCACCGATTAAACGAGATTTGGTGCTGTGGGGAAAGTTTTGGTTTGCCTGTGTGGGAGCGATCCCGCCTTGTTCGTTGCTCGTATTGGCCAGTGACATCAGCTTGAAGATCGCCACGCGTTTGCCGTTGGTCGCAGTAATCCATCAATTGACTTGTTGGATGTTGTGCATTGGACTCGCCGCCATGGCCGTTGGATTCGGCGCGAGGTTGCCCAATCTTCGCGAACCCTCGCCCTCCAAGATCGCCGCCGGCTTTGGTGGCACGCTCAACCTCGTACTCAGTGCGTTGTACATCATGGACGTTGTGCTATTGACAGCCGTGCCATGCTTCTTCAGGACCGAGACTCGCTGGCTGGAACATATTAACCCCACGGGAAGAATCTTCTTCGGCGGCACCATCGGACTCGGCACGCCTGGAGCTGTGGTTCTGGGCGTCAGTCTAATGCTCCTTCTCGCCGCCGTCGCGACCATTGTGCCGTTAAGAATTGGTATCCGAGCTTTCCGGCGGCTGGAGTTCTGAGCGCCCGAGGCTTCCTTTTCGGGAGTCGAGGAAGAAAGTTGCCGCCAACGCCGAGAACCGTCTACCCAAGGAGCATAATGTCACTCAAACCCATGCAACGTGAGCGTTGTTTGATGGCCCCCAACCCCTTTGCTGTCCGGGGGCACTCTTGAAAGTAATCCTTCTGCCAGCTGTGCTCGTGACCGTTTAAATCGCTCCATACGTGTTGTAGAACGTTGCGAAATCATTTCTCGCCCGGAAGTTCGTACACGTCAGCGTAATGGTGGCGTCCAGCCCGCGAACGTGATGCCACCAACCAATGGGCAGAAAAAAGAGCTCGCCGGGATGGAGTGTGATTTCGTGAACCTTGACATGACGAAACTGCGGATACCGCTCGAAATCGATGTCGCTCAGATCGACTTGCGAGTAACAGTGCAAGTGGTTGTAGACGTTGGGGTGATGGACGGGGGCGATCAGTTTCAGCTGCTTGCGACCGACGACTTGAGCCATGAAGTTGTTTGTCAGATCGTGATGCACGGGTGTCACGGTGCCAGCCGGTCCAAACCAGAAGAACATTTGCTTGTCGGACGCGCGGGCATCCAAGTAATCGGGCAATAGATCGAAGTCTTCGCGCAGCGTTGGGAGAATCTCACGGTTGGCACCGGAGTTGTTCGCGGTCATGTAAAAGTCATTCGTCGCGTCTGCTTGGAAGACGGCATCCACATAGTCGGCGAAGCGGATGGTTGACTTGTGTGCCTGGTTCTCGATCTCGTAACGGGCGTTCGAATTACGTCGAGCTTGGACCTGGACCATCTGCTCGCCGCAACGCTCCTTCAAGTAAGCGGGAGTCCACCGCTGCATCGCCTTCCAGTCCTTCATCGCGTCGGTCAGAATCACGGGGCGGTTTTGGTAGTAATACTGCTCCAGAAACTCGTCAGACGATACCCGCTCGCGTCGTTCGACCTGCCACGTCTTACTTTCGTTTTGCAGGAGTCGCAACGTATCGAAGATCCAATCGCGTTTCTTCAACTGTCGTCCCAAGGATCGGGCAGCTTCGGTGTAGGGATGCCCGGCGGCGGCATCGACTTCCTGCCGAGCCAACGGTTCGGAGAAGCCGTTCTCGACGAGAATGCGCGTCAGCACGGTAGGATCGCCGTCGCGCAATACATTTTCGGCAATCCATTTCTTCCACGGCGGCGGAATGAACAGCTTGTCGCGCGGAGTTTTCATCGCCAATGACAACGAAGGGCGGACCACCGTCTCGCGGTCTTGAGGTTCAATCGATCGTTGCGAGTATCCGAAACGATCCATGAACCGGCTGACATTGGCTTCGCCGTTAATGAATCGCAGATCGTCTTCGCTCCACTCACTTCGCCATGTTTCGGTGCGGTTTGTGTCGAACTCACCCCCAATTCCGGATTCCCAATCAACCGCCGTCCGCCAGAGGAAGCGGCTCGGTTCCGCACGCACGAAGGGTTCGAGGAAACGCTCGGATGGCTCTAAGCCGAGATGGCGGTACACCGAGGCCATTGTCTCGCCCGGATTCATCAACAGGTCTTCATATCGAATACAAAGCACGTTGTCCCGATCGAGATGCGGCTCCCAGGCGAGATAATTGCCAGCCAAGTCGGCCCAACGTTCTTGCTTCTCCTGCTCGCTGGCATCCTGCTGTCGCCGGATACTGCAATAGATCGCGCGAGGATCTCGGACGGTGTAGATCAGTGGATAGTTCTCGGCCAGATGCGCGACCAGTTGCGGACAGCGATAAAAGTCGGGACTCTTGTCGCCAAAGGCCCGTAGTTCTGGTTTGTTGTACAACCGAGAAAAATGTTGTTGGCTATCGGCATACCACGCAATCAGGCTGCTGAAGTCGTCTTGCTTCCGGCCGTTCAGCAACTCGGCAATATTGTCCGGCGCTAACCCGTGCCGACTCATGCGCCGAAAGTGCAACGCCACAAAGTAGTCTTGGAACAAGGCGCGATTGATTTCCGCTTCGCACAGGCAAATCGCCTGCGGATGATCGTCCAGACAACGGCTCATCAACGACGAACCGGTACGCAGAGGTCCGATGATGAAGAATAGATTTGGAGTGATCAAAATGCTGTTGCCTCTTGAGGTAGGCCGGACCAAGGCTTTGCGCCGTTCCGGCTGCGTCTCGAAAAGCTGCCGGAACCGCGCAAAGCCTCGTTCCGGCCTACGGGTAAATCCTCAACCGCCGTACGGTTCACGGCAATTCCACCGGTCGCCCGTCGTCGCGAATTCCAAGCAGTTGGTACATTCCCAGGTTATTGATCGGAATTACCGGACTGCTGTTGTTGATGTTCGCTTCCGTCAAACCGCCGTTTGAAAAGTCGATTGTCTCGGGGACAAACTTGACGCTGCCATCGCAGAACGAGAACAACGCGCCGCCCGGATGATAGCTGCCGAAACCTTCCGTGCAGACGTTCATTTGCGGCGGTCGCGGATCGTTCAATTTGACGCTCACGCGTCCGCGAACGTAGTACGTTCCCCACATCTCGTAACCTTCGGGATTGCGTACGCCGATCCACGAACCCGATCGGCAGCTCCAATTCCGCTCGCCGATGGCAAAGGTGTTGCTGGCACCGTCAAGTACATCCCGCATCGACAGGGCCTGGGGCGCGAAAAAGATGCCGTTGTTTTGCATGAAGCCATTGGTGGCGGGCGTGGGATCGAGGAAGCCGCCATTGCCGACGTAATTGGAGGTGGACGGCAGAAAGTTCGTCGGGCAATTATCACAATAAAAGGCGCGGTTCCAGTCCGGTGCCACCGCGTTTCCGGCGGGCAGCAGATCGGCGGTGATGTCCGAGGGGCAACGGTAGCCTTTCAATTTGGTCGCCAGCAGTGGCCGCGATAGGGGATCGCCGATTACGTCGCGCAATCGGCGGCCGTTGACATTCAATTGATCGAACAGCGGTCCTTGTTCGATGAACGGCAGCAGATACGTCGTCCATCCCCATTGTGCCTTCTCCCAGCCGCCCGGATGCCAGGCCAGCGGAAAGACTTTGTAGGTATCGTGATAGTTATGAATCCCCAACGTCAGTTGTTTCAGATTATTCGAGCAACTCATCCGCCGCGCGGCCTCGCGAGCGGCTTGGACGGCGGGCAGCAGTAACGCGACTAAGATGCCGATGATGGCAATG
>CAUJKL010000983.1 GCA_963204995.1 Planctomycetota bacterium
GTGTTCGACTGCGAAAGTGACTCGGGTGCTGACCGGAAAACGCTCGCAATAGCCGAACCAGCAAGCACATCGCCCCACGGACTCGTTCTCTGTCAAGCTCGCATTGGAGAAGTAGCTGGCGAGTGTTTCGAGACGCGGCTGAACTAATGTGTCGTTCAGCCGCACGGCAATTTCCTCGAATCGCCCGCGACGCACGTCCACATCAGACATGTATCGCTCGGCCTCGCCCGCCTCCCAGTGTGGCTCGCGATTGGTGCCAGCCAACTGTTCTTCAAGTCGCTTGGAGAAATCAACGAGGTTGCTCATTCGAATCTACTCTTGTTGCAGTTTGGCGAGGTACTCATCGGGCTTCTCAAGTAGCTGGTCCTTGCAGCCGTCGCAGCAGATCCAGACGTTCCGCCCATTTACATCAATCTTTTGCGGAGCGCCCATCGTCCCCAGCATCTCGCCGCTTACGGGGCACATGTGTTGCTTCTCGGCCGACGCAGCATCTTCCGGTGACAGCTTCGCCAACTCGGCCTTCATCTTCTCCATGTCAGTCTGACCACTCGCGCCGTGGTTGGCGTGGTCACCGTGATCGCCATGATCCGTGTGAGCATCTGTTGCTTGGCCTGACGGAGAAGGGCCTGAAGATGGTGTGTTACAGCCGGACAGGCTGAAGACGAGAGCGGCAGCCCAAAGTAGCAATGTAGAGGTAGCGATCCTACGCATCTGTTCAATCCTTTCAATTTTTAGAACAAGTCTTCAGTGGATGCGGCTGACTGGCCTCCGCCTTTGTCAGCCGCACCGCCTTCTGTACCACTTGGCGAATTCGTCGTCGGCTTCAAGAACGTTACCGCACGATCTCCAGTTCTAGCTCCTTGCCACAGCAAGGTGACTTGATCGAGCAGCAGTAGGAGTGCTTGATGCAGCAACTCGGCAGTGAGATGTCGCGATCCGCCGCGAAGGCGACAAGCGTCGCTTGATCGACTTCTTTAGCGACGAAGTCAGCCTTTGCCTCCTTACCACAGCAAGTGGCTTTGATGCTGCAGCAGTAGCTTCGTTTTGCGCAGCAGCTCGGCTTGCCTACATCATCCTTCGCGTCCACTGCATCGTCTGTTGCCAGCGCGGCGACTTCCACAACCAACGTCTTGCCACAGCAAGGTGCCTTGACCGTGCAGCAGTACGCCCGTTTATCGCAGCAGGTTGGCTTTGCCGCTTCGTCCTTCACGAACGTCAGAGGGATGATCTCCTCCTCGACGGTCTTGTCGTTATCGCAGCAACGTGCTTTGATGGAGCAGCAGTACGAGTGCTTGATACAACAACTCTGCTTTGATACCAGCTTGTCGTCGGCAAGCACCACCGTCGACAGAAATGCACCGACTACAACCAGGCACAGACTCTTTGTGGACATGACTAAACTCCTTGAGTGAGGAAGACTGAACGCTACGCCGGGCAACCGTTGCCCGGCGTAGCTAAGAACCCGATCGTGGATTGCTGGCCGTTTAGATGCATGTGCCAAAGGCAATCTTCACAAAAAAGTCTGTCAAAATACGCACATCTCTGTGCGAGTTCGCACGGCGACTTGCCTTGAGGGTGATTCAATCCCAGTATTCCACGGGAAAGCCTGATCGAGTTTGATTGCGAGAGGACGTATATGGATTTGGCGCGGCAAATGCCACTCGGAGTAGAGCGTGAAACTCTCGGCTCGGACTCGTCTATTGAGGGTGCGTCAGATGACTACGGTTACCAACGAAAACAAAATCGCTGAAATGTCTGACACCTCGCGAAGAATTACGAGCCCACCTGCATCTAATGCCAGTAGCGAGGAGACGTCCAGACCGGAGGGCGACTCGCTTGCGGCGGTCGTGACGGCCTGCCAGCAAGGCGACCATGCGGCGCAACGACAGCTTTACGATTCGTGCCAGCAAAACGTATTTCGCTTGGCGGTGCGAATGGTGGGGCTCCAAGAAGCTGCTGACGTGACGCAACAGGTCTTCCTGCAAGCGTTCCGCTCGATTAAGAAATTCAACGGTCGGTCGCGCTTCGAGACTTGGCTGTACCGACTCGCAGTCAACGAGTCGCTTCAGCAACTGAGACGCATGCGACGAGGAAAGCATCAGACACTCGATTGGGAGCCGATGGACGAATCGCATCAAGGAGACGATGTCGAGCGGAGGGAGGTGTTGGATCGGGCTCTCGCACGGATCGACCCCGAATTGCGTTCGATCTTCCTACTCCGCGAAGTGGAAGGATTGTCTTACCATGATATCGCCGAGACGCTGCAGATTCCCGAAGGAACCGTGGGGTCGAGGCTAAATCGGGCGAGGCGGGAATTGCGAGAACAACTTTTGGAACTTGGATTTCACTTTTAACCCACGGCAGTTGGTTCGTACGTGCCCCGAACGGATCGTTTGCCTCGAAACCAATTGCGTGAACTCATCAACATGGATTGCACAGAAGTGAAAGAACTCCTGTCGGCCTATTTCGACGATGAACTTGTGTCCGAGAAGCGGACTGCGGTATCCGAACATCTGGCGGGTTGCGATGAGTGTTCGTCTGAGCTGGCTGGATTCGAGCGACTTTCCGATATGGCTCGCGATTTGGATACTCCGATACCTCCGCCGCAAATGTGGTCTCAACTCGAAAAACAACTCGAAGAAGAACAACTCGCGCAAAAGGTTCAACTCACGAACCGTAGCGCGAGGCTGTACTTTCCCGTGCAGCGACTAGTCGCACTTGCCGCAAGCCTGTTGGTCGCGGTCGGTGTT
>CAUJKL010000984.1 GCA_963204995.1 Planctomycetota bacterium
TTCTTCCGACATGCCCTGCAAGCCAGTCAACCGGGATCGCCTCAAATGCTGGAAGCTTATTACGGCATCGTCACCTCGCTCGATGGTAAGCCGGAACAGCGCGACGAGCAACTTGCAACTTGCATGCAAGCGTTGAGGGCCTATCCGATGGATGCGCAGCTGCTGTGTGCGATGGGTGGTTACCTACAAGCACAGGGGCAAACGGAATTGGCAATGAAGGCTTATCGGACCACCTGCGAACACGGACAAGTCAATCCAGGTGTCTGGCACGTCAGCAATATCCACGAGATCGCGACCGTGTGTTACAGCTTGACACTTCAACTGCTCGGTCGGAACGAAGATGCCGTACAAGTACTCGTAGATGCAGCCGCGAAAGAACCAGACTCACTTCGCATCCGCCGACACCTGCTGGAGTTGCACATTAAGGCCGGAGATCGCGAGTTGGCATTGAAACAACTCGAACAGTTCCCCAGAACCTTTCCTAATCGCGAGGCATTGCGGAGTGCAGTTCGCGGAGCCTGTTTAGCTGCCGCGAACAATTGGATCGCGGCCAAAGCGTATCTAACGACAGGTTATAACGCGGGATCGCGCGATCCTATTTGTTTGCGTTGGTATGCAACCACATTGATCGCGTCGGGTGAAGTCGAAGCGGCACGGCCCATCGTTAACCAGTGGCTTGAAATCGAACCGGACAACGTGACCGCGCAGCAAATGTATCAAATGCTGCTTGAGGACTCCGCAGAACCAACCGCAGACGGCACGAAACGCCAGGTCCGCATCGACTCGAGCGAATCGCAACTTAGCCACCTCGGTGGTGCGCCGACACGTTCGCCGCTTCCGCACGGCTCACGCTCGACGCGCCTGCCGAATCAGCGGTAATGCCACTGCTTCGGAGCCTGCGGAGAAGCAGTGCCATCCCGAACAACAACTCCGAAACACCACTGCTTGCGAGCAAGCAGTGGCACTCGGCACTAGCTTATATCTGTAGCCGAAGTCGTGAGACTTCTGGACGAGTGCCGAGAATCAAAGTCTCACGACTTTTGCAACGACAGTGTTTGCGACACTCGGGTATACTTAGCACGCCGCTAGAAGTTGTTTGGTATCATCTCGTTTAACCGCGTGGGGATCGCCCCGCGTTTCCCACCGCAATACCTTTTAGTTTGGCTTACATGCCGCAAGGATCGTGACACGTGCAACTTGATCGGATCGTGGCGTACTTTGAAAGCAGCCCCGCGATTCGGCTGTTTCGCTCGACGCATGCGCCGTTCGTGCTGTGCTTTCTCAACGAGCAATTCAAGCAAGCCGGGTCGATCACGCGGACACAATCGGAGCTGGTCGTCGCGCTGACGGCGTTTCAGCAATCGCTACGTGAAACCGGCTATGAAGCACTCATCGATCGGCCAGAATCGTATCTCACCAACTGGGCCACTGGCGAGACGCGGTGGTTGAATCGATTCGTGGCGGCTGACCAGAGCGAGGCTTGCTACGAGCTGACAACGCACTCCGAAGATGCCATTAAGTTCGTCAGCGATGCGATGGACCGCGACCTGCGTTTCGTGGGCACGGAATCGCGGCTGAAGCGGATCATCGAAACGCTGAACGATCTGGTCATCGGCTCGTCGGCTGATCCCGATACGCGACTGATACATCTGCACGCGGAGAAGCAGCGGATCGAGGACGAGATCGCCGCGATCCACCGCGATGGAGTCGTGCCCGTCTACAGCCCGACCGCGATTCGCGAACGGTTTGCCGTCGCTATCTCGGATTTGACGGAGTTGCAGAGCGATTTCCGGGCCGTCGAGGAAGCGTTCAAGGCGATCACCCGAGATGTCCAGCGGAAGCAAAGTGAATCGCTCGGCACACGGGGCGATATTTTGGGATTTGCGCTCGATGCCGAAGATAGTTTGAAGCAAGAAGATCAAGGAGTCAGCTTCGACGAGTTCGTACGACTGATCCTGTCGCCGCAACGTCGCGACGAGTTGCAACGGACGATCGAACAGCTCGACGACATCCACGAACTGGCCAGCCAGTTGGAAGGATTGCGGCGCGTGCATGGCATGATCCCGTCCTTAGTGGCCGAAGCCCAGAAAGTTCTCCGTACGACACAACGTTTGAGCGTCACGTTGCGTCGATTGCTCGACACCCGAGCCAGCGCGGGCCGGTTGCGATTGGCGAACCTGTTGGCGGAAGTTCGCTCGCTCGCGGTGAAGCTATCCGAGCATCCGCCGACGGATTCCGTAGCGTTGGAACTGGAAGAGAATTTAGCCATCGCCGCTGTTCTCGAACGCCCGTTCTGGTCGCCGCCACAGCGTTTCGAGACAAAGCAGCTGCACGGCGATCGAGCCAACAAACAGGAACGATTGCAGGCGTTCCAGCAACTCGCTGCACTCCGTCGATTGGACTGGAGGACCATGCGCAATCGAGTCACTCGCCTGCTGCGTGAAGAAGACGTCGTCGCCTTGCCCGATCTATTGCGGAAACATCCGCCGCAGAGCGGTGCCGTGGAAGTGCTAGGCTACATTCAGATCGCTCACGACGAAGGACATGAAGTCGATGCCACGATCACCGAAGTCGTCACCATCCCGCGCGACGGCACGGTGGCGGGTTGCGATCTCGCGCTGGACGTGCCTCGGGTGCGGTTTCGCAATCGTTTCGATAAGATTAGCGACTCGATCACGGAACGCGACCCATGAATGACGACAACCTCAACTTGCCTCCCTTCCGCGAATGGAGCATTCCCGCCGTTCGTTTGTTGCAAGGCGTCGTCTACAGCGATGACACGTTGGCATGGAATGCGTTGTTGGACAGCCAGACACCACTGACCGAGTACTTCGCACGGATTGGACTGGTGCTGGTCGTTGACGAGTCGGATGGGATGGCGTTCATCCGGCAAATGGCCGACGACGAGCGGGATGCCGACTATCAACGCATCCCCAAACTGCTGCGCCGCACGCCGCTGGGCTATGATCAGACGTTGCTATGCGTGCTACTGCGTGACGAATACCGCCGCTTTGAAGACGAAGATTTGGACAATCAGCTGTGCGTCGTCGAGACGCAATCGCTGCTCGACGCCTGGAAAAACTTCTTTCCGCTCGACGAAGATGAAGTCAAGTTACTGAAGCGGCTGTCGGCAGCCATGAACAAACTGGCTGACATGAAATTCGTTCGCAAGTTCCAAGACGAGCCCGAAGCCTGGGAAGTCCGGCGTTTCCTCAAGGCTCGCGTCTCGATCGACCAGCTCGAAGGCTTGAAACATCAATTGGAGCTAGCAGTTCAAGAGCAGGGCGTCGACACACCGTCGCGGAAGACGTGAGGCTTCCCGTAGATAAACTTTCAGCGGCTCCGTAAGCTTTTACGCATGGATACACTCTTCGACCTACGTCCCGAACGACCCGGCTTCCGGCTCCAACGACTGGAGCTCTACAACTGGGGCACGTTCGACAGCAGCAACAACGAAGTGCATATCGTTCGCCCCGAAGGTCGGACCTCGCTGCTCGTTGGCCAAAACGGTTCGGGCAAGTCGAC
>CAUJKL010000985.1 GCA_963204995.1 Planctomycetota bacterium
CATCGACAAAACGCTCGACCGGATCGTTGCGGTCAAGGTTGTATCGAGCGAGCAAACGGACGAGGACACGTTGCGACGGTTTCGTAACGAAGCACAAAGCGCTGCCCGACTCGATCATCCCAACATCGCACGAGTCTACTCGGTCGGCGAGGAAGCCGGTTGGAACTACATCGTCTTCGAGTTCATCGAAGGCGTTAATGTCCGCGATCTAGTTGTCCACAAGGGACCATTGCCGGTTGACGAAGCGATCAGCTATGTGGTTCAAGTGGCCGAAGCGCTGGAACACGCGTCGCAACGAGACGTCGTGCATCGAGATATCAAGCCCTCGAATCTATTAGTGATGCAGGATGGACGAGCGAAACTCGTCGACATGGGCTTGGCGCGACTGCATCAAGTCGAGTCCTCTGCCGAAGATCTCACCGCGACCGGTGTCACGCTGGGAACATTCGACTATATATCTCCCGAACAGGCTCGCGATCCCCGCGATACCGACGTGCGCAGCGACTTATACTCGCTGGGTTGCACCTTTTATTACATGCTGACCGGTATGCCGCCGTTCCCGGAGGGCACGGTACTTCAGAAGCTTCTGAGTCATAGCAGCGAGGCACCACCCGACCCGCGAGACCTGCGAGGCGATTTGCCAGAAGAGCTATCCGCCATCACCATGAAACTGATGGCCAAGCTGCCGTCGCAGCGGTATCAGCGGCCGAATGAGCTGACTGCCGAGTTGATGAAGCTCTGTGAAGAACTTGGCTTCGTTGCCCCGACCGCACGTGGATTATTGTTGTCGGGACGCGAACCCGTTCCCAGCAAGATCGCGCTCCATCTGCCTTGGTTCATTCCAACCTGTCTACTTCTCGCGATCGTCTTTGGCCTCGACTCTGTGCTGCCACAAGCGGCACATGTCAGTCACTCGCGGATGATGCTAGTTGCTCCCCCCGAACCAATAGTCGAATCACCCGATCAAAGCGTCGAAGAAACCAATCAGGAAACGTTGCCACCGTTACCTCCCGCAGAGAGCGGCAGTGTCGAGCCTGCCCCCACGAATACTCCCGAGCGAACGTCCGACCTTAAACCCCCGCCGTCCGCTTCTATCGCCACAACACCAGCGCTGGCAGGCGATTCGAACGACAATGGCGTTTCGACGCCTTCGAACAAGACGCCCCGCCCTCCGACCCAGAGCGATGGCCTTCCGTTCCATGACACCACGGCCGTCTTGGAAGTCGGGTCCGCAGAGGTGGTACTCGAGGTCACGCCAGAAGCGACTAGTACACAGAAGGTGGGAACAACTAGTTCTGCGGAGTTGGCACCGCTGGAATCTTTGCCGACTCACGGAGCCGATGCTCCCGGTGAGGCTATTGTAACGGCCGATCGAATCGTCGTGATTCCGGATGGTCCGCCCACACCAGACCCGATGGTTGTTCCATCTATCGAGGCAGCATTACGACGGATTGCTGATCACCCCGAAATTCGCGTGATTGAGCTGCATTGCAACCGATACGAAGTTAACCCGTTCACGATCGATCTGCGAAGCGACCTTACGATCGAAGCAGGGAAGGGGTTCTCGCCGTTACTTGTGTTTGATCGACGTGAGGCATCGTCGCTCACGGAACGCCGCATGATTCACATGCTCGGCGGTCGTCTGACCTTGCGAGGGTTGCACTTTCGCGTTGAGTTGCCGTACACCTCTGAGCCTGGATGGACCCTGTTTCACTTGCACCAGGTCCAGGACTTGACGCTCGAACGCTGCACGCTGACCATTCACAATGATTATCGCGCGGACGCTGCGTTCTTCCACATTCAAAGCCCACGCATACCCGAGACGCCGATTCCGGGAAGCAACGTGCCGGGGCCGCCGCGTCCCAATTTGACCCTGAATAATTGCATCGCGAGAGGCGAAGCGACTTTCGTCCGCGCGACGGAAGGCTTGCCTTTCAAATTGGAGTTTACACAGGGGCTGCTTGCGATTTCAGAGAGAATGATCGAGTTGGGGCAGCGTTCCGAAGCAGTTCCGCAGGAGATTGCAAAGGTCTATTTACGACATGTCACGGCAGAAATGGAGATGGGGCTCTGCCGAGCGACTCTGCGCGATGTCGGTGCGCGACTGCCGCAACTATCGGTCGACGCGGAGAACTGTTTATTCGATCACAACGAAAACGTTCCGTTGTTCGAGCATATCGGAGTCCGTGATGTCGTGGCCACAAAGACCTATGCGATCGAGCTGAAGTGTGAGGCCAAGTCAAATGCCTACCCACGGACGAATGTTTTGTGGCGGATCGAACCGCGCAATGGCGCCAGCGTCGAGGTCGTTTGGGATGCTCGCTTTGATGTCGAGAACGCTTGGTACAAGGATAAATACTCCGACAGATACGTCCCTTGGCTCGACTCGCGACGCAAACTCAATCGCATTATGCATCTAGTCTCGCCGAGCGATTACCTTGCTGACGAGGAAGAGATGGGATTTCATTCCGCCGAGTTGCCTGAGCTGCCGCCTGAGACTGAGCCGATATCTAAGACCGACTGAAGTTCGGCGAGCCGTCCGCGCTCCGAATCGCAGTTCGCCGAGACAGCAGGTTCCGGCCCTGCTTGGCGAAAGCTGCAGTTACGTCCGGCGTCCTTCGCTGCGTACAGCGCCGAGTCAGCTCGCCGCACCAACGAGCGGACATCGTCGTCGAAATCGGCCTCTGCAAGTCCGCTGCTGATCGTCAACCAATGCTCCTGGCCCTCGTGACGTAACGGAGTTTCAGCAATCGCAATCCGTAGACGTTCGGCCGCGAGGCTGGCGTCGTCCAACGAACAGCCCGGTAACAAAACGGCGAACTCATCGCCGCCAATTCTCGCCACGATGTCCATGTGGCGAGCCGCTTCTTTCAGACGAAATGCAATCTCTTTCAACACGGCATCTCCGAGAAGATGGCCGTGAGAATCGTTAAACGACTTGTAGTAATCGATGTCGATGATTTGAAGGCACAACGCCGTGCCCTGACGCTGACGTTGTGACAAACGGCGGGAAAGTTCTTCATCAAAAGCTCGTCGATTGGCGAGTCCCGTTAGAGGATCGGTGCGGGCTTCCGCCAGGTTCACTTCGATTTCGTTCTTCTGGCGAGTGATATGAATCAATGCGACGATGCCCATGACGACCGCCGCCGTCACGACAAACAGCAGTGATGTCTTAGAGTAAACCTCGGGGCCGTGTTGAGAAATGAACCAAATCGCGATTTCTGTCAGCAGTACCAAGCAACCAAAAGGCCGGGCGTGTGAGATGACAAAGCTATCGATGTCAAACCAACGGTCAGCGCGAGTTTCTCCGCCCACGTTGACGGTCGTCGCACTGTAGCGAGCGACGACGGCAAACGTTCTGGGGCTGACCAATGCCAACAAGCCAACGCCACCGGTCAAAACCAGCAGTGTCGGCAGGAGAATCTCCACGAAATCGGACACAGTTGTCACAAAGCGTTCCCCATCAATCAAAGTTGCTGCGTGCGAAACCGCACAAGCACACTCTCAACTGAAAGGTAGCTTAACAACCGGGCAAGTCAAAAAAGCGATTGGCCCTGTCACCGAACTGACGGGCAGAACCGGTATATCCGGAGCAGTCGCCTCGTGCGGAATTGCCCCTTCAGTTCGCACTAAACTCTGGCGGAAACGGTCGCATGTCATCACAGGCGGCTTGTGAACCATCCAGCTTCCGCAATTCGTCCAGTAACAGTTTCGCGCGCAGTTCGACATTCCCTTCGCTGAGCAACCGCTGCTTGAGCCCGACGTCGAACTTCATCGTAAAGCTGATAATGTCTGTCAACGCACCCAGCGGTAAACGATTACTTATTAGCGACTCAAACTGTTCCTGTGCTGCCGGCGATTCTGGCGTGAAGCGTCGAAAGCACTGGAGTAATTCGCTTTGGATCGCGGCACGTACGGGCGATCCGGAACCAACATACACATCTTCGACGATCGTAACCTGCGCTTCTCGAAATGAACGAGTCCGTGGCAACTCAGCCGCGATCGTCGCACGTCGCAGACCCAACAGCAGGATATTGAGCTTGCCGTCATCGAAGCGGATATGCGAGACGATCCGGCCGATACAGGTCATCGGAAATATCGTGGCGTTCTCGTCGGAAGCCGCCTCCCACCCCGGTTGTAGATGCGCCATCGCAATCAATTGATCTGTTGCGAGAGCTTCTTCGACCAGTTCGCGGTAGCGCGGCTCAAAGATATGCAACGGCTGCACGACGTGCGGAAACATAACCAGATTCGGCAGTGGGAATAGACGAACTCGACCATTAAAGTCAGTAGGCAATCGAGATTTGTGTTCGTCGATGTTCATTCGTCAGGCTTTCAGCTCTCAGCT
>CAUJKL010000986.1 GCA_963204995.1 Planctomycetota bacterium
TACGGTTTCCACTCGCACTATGACACGCTGCTGGTCGAAAACAGCGAGTTCAACAACAACGCCTGGGCGGGGATCACACTCCGCAACACGCATCCCGATCCGGCGATCGGCGGATCGATAACGATTCGCAATAGCAAGATCGACGGGAATGGTGGCTACGGAATCTACGCTCCCAATTGCAGCACGAAAATGAATCCGATCACGTTCGTTGACACGCCGATCAGCAACAACGTAAACGGTGTGTACTTCAATCAATGCGATATCGAGTTCAAGCCCGGCAGCTTTGTGATGGATTGGAAGCTGGAGAACAATACGAACAACAACTTCGTCATCCGCTCCGGCACGACGCTGATCGAAAACGTGACGATGTCGGGGGCTCCCGGTTGGATGTTCAATACGGCCTACGGAGAAGTTGTGGCCAAGAACAGCAACTTGACGGGCAATGGCAGTGGTTTGTACCTGCACGCCAACTTCAAGTCGATCGTTGAGAACTGCAAGTTCACGGACAACACGAGTTGGGGCGTGTGGACGCGACCGTACTATGGCTACGACACAACGGACGCCGAGGGCAACCCGAAGCGAGTTGAATACCAAGGCCCCGTGAAGCTGACCAACGTCGAGTCGCTTCGTAACGGCAACGGGCTGGGAGTCTATGACTACACGGTCTCACGCGACAACATTGCCCTGGACAATGTCACGATCGCGGACAATACGAGCTGGGGCATCCAGTTCAATTACTTAAACGGCGAGTTGAATCCAGACACGTTTGGACAATTCGATCGGGCGTTGAAGCGAAATACAAACGGAGTGTACTTCTCCTATGGCAACTTTGCCCTCGTCGGCTTGTCGATCAGCGGCAACCAAGGTTGGGGCGGCCACGCCGTGTACTCGAAGCTCCGATTGAAAGACTGCTCGTTCAGCGGCAACGGCAACGGTTTCTACTGGTACGCCGGTTGGGACCAACCTTTCATGAAGGAACTCACCTTCGACGTAGACAACTGCCACTTCGATAACAACTCCAACGGCCAAGGCTTGCTGACTTACTGGGGCAAGACGACCGTCAGGAACTCGACCTTCAACAGCAACAACGATGGTTACTACACGGCCTATAACACGTTGTCGAATGTCGAAAATTGCGAGATGAAAGGCAACCGCCGCTGGGGTGTCGTCCTGCATGTGAACTACGCGATGTGGAACGACACTTGGCTCGACGATCGCAAGTCGTGGTATCAGGACAACGTCCAGACGCTGAAGAATTGCGTGATCGACGGCAACGCGAATGGACTGTTGATCTACAACGCCAAGAACGAACACTTCAAGATGAAGGATGTTCAGATCACGAACAACAACAGTGGCCACGGCATCTACTTCAGCGAGTGCCGATATGTATGGGATTCGCAGCAAGCCGATAATGTCGTGATTAAAGGATGTTTTTACGGGCTGTTCGCGACCGGTGCCGAGCAAGGCGATGTTGTCTTGAAGAATGTAAAGGTCGAAGACTGCAAATACATGGGGCTATACGCCCACGCGAGCAAGCTTCGCGCGGAGAATGTTCAGGTCCAAGGCGGCTTGTACGGTGTCTACTGGAATCGAGCCAAGTTGCTCGATATCACCAACTGCCGCTTCGACGGCAATCGCCAAGCCGAAGGGGGATGGGCGGCGCACGGTTATGGCGGTCCCACGACCAACGATCCAGGCGTGGTCAAGATCACGAACTCGGTCTTCAACAACTATCACAACGGGATTTATACGTATGCCTATGGTGACGAGGCGTATTCGCCTGATTACACGTTCTACAACAACACGTTCGCGAACTTAAACTACTGGGGTGCCTACGCCAGTAATAACAGCGCTCCGGTCGTGCGGAATAACATTTTCTCCCGCAAGGCAGGCAATAAGTCCGGGTACGGCTTGGCGCAGAATAAGAATGCAAATGGAAAACTCGCTCACTCGCATAACTTGTTGAGCGGCTTCAGTGCGTCGTTCTACGATGGCGTCACCGATCCGAACGATACGACACTGGTCAAGGAGCCACGCTTCGCAGACGAAGCCAGCGGCGATTTCCGCTTAGGCAAAGGTTCGCCTGCGATCAACGCCGGTACGGACTTGAGCATGCACGTGCCGTACGACATGGAAGGCAATGCGAGGCCGTCTTTCAAAGTCTTCGAAATTGGTGCGTATGAGTTCGTAAGTTCCAACGGTGCCTTCCGCGTGGTTGATTGGGCGGAGAAGAAGTAGGGATGAAGGATGAGGGATGAG
This sequence comes from Planctomycetota bacterium, assembly GCA_963204995.1. Classification (GTDB taxonomy): domain Bacteria; phylum Planctomycetota; class Planctomycetia; order Pirellulales; family Pirellulaceae. The sequence continues at coordinate 2,260 of CAUJKL010000986.1, forward strand.
GGATGAGGGATGAGGGATGAGGGATGAGGGATGAGGGATGAGGGATGAGGGATGAGGGATGAATAAGAAGTAGGCCGGAACAAGGCTTGGCGCAGTTCCGGCAGAAGGCAAGACACCGCGTCGAAACTGCGCCAAGCCGTGTTCCGGCGGGCATCACTGCGTAACTTAAATCAGACAAGGTTGTAATCGAGACAGAACCGTGAACGAATCCATACCGAACATCGATTCCCGCACGATGCCGCGCGTTCCCTTTGAAGTCAGCGTTCGTGTCGCCGACCGCGCACATTACGTTAGCGTCACAACCAGAGACCTCTCGCCGCTCGGACTATCGTTCATCTCGCCGATCGCCATGAAGGGTCGGATCAAGCTGCTGATGGGGAACCTCTACAACTGCCATTCGGTGGATGCCGAGGTGGCGTTTTGCCGCCGACATGACGTTACAGGCATCGGACAGTACTTGGTCGGGTGTCAGTTTGTCGACCGACATGCGGAGACCCAGGACGGGAAAGTGATGGCGCAAAATGCCTGTATGCCGCTAACTGAATCTTCGGCCCAGACTGACCTTGCAATCGCCCCCTGGGCCGACTGAGGCGCGCCAGTGCCTCCTCCCAAGCCCTCACGCCGCGAGAGTCGCGGCGCGAGGGCTTCTTTCTCGATTCCTTATCGAACTCGCGAAACCGCAATTCACTTCATCAGTCGCGAGACATTCGCCACAACCGAACCAGCCCGTCATGCGATCCGCTCGCGATGAACTGGTCGTCGGGAGCAAACTGGATGTCGCGGATCATGTCTTGATGGGCGCGAGTAGTAGATTTCAGCCTGAACGTTTTACTATTCCAAACTCTTAAGTCGCCTAGACGACAGGCCGAAGCAATGTAGTCGCCATGGTGAGAAAACGTGACCGCGTTCACAGGTGCGGCATGCGCCAACCAGCGCGCGATCAGTTCCGCTCCGCGCCATCGAAAGACGCTGATCATTCCAGACATGGTTCCAGCGACGAGGACTTGTTGATCGGGTGACAGCGCTAATGAGGTGATCGTGTGATCCGGAGTCGGTATTGTCTGCACGAGTTCGCCGGTCGTACCTTGATAGACACTGATCCGCCCATTCTGATTTCCGACGAACAACTCGCCTGTCGCCGATGTGCAGAGAGCCAACTCGATATTCGGTTCGGGTGAAGTATCGAGCCGCATCACACCTGCCCCTGCTTCTGCCGATACCGTAAACACTTCTCCATTCGCCGTGCCGACCGCGACACGACCGTTCTCTTGGAAGGCGGCAAGTGTCGTAGGGCGTCCAGGGATCGCGAGCGTCACGCGTTCTGCCATCGTCGGCCAGTCGAATCCCTTGACGGTACCGTCTTCGCTGGTTGAGACGAGTAACGATTGACCTGGTAGAAACCTGACCGTGCGGACGAAACTATCGTGAACCAAATGCGTCGAGTCCAACTGGCCCGAAGCCACGTCAAAGATTCGGATCGAGCGGTCATCGCCGCCTGCGGCAAGTTTCCCACCGTCTCGAGAGAACGCCAGCGAGGTGACTCGCGATTCATGCCCAGACAATGTTGCCACCAGCTCCAAGCTCGTTTGTTTTGCATCCAGGTCGGACTCGCGCGCAATCCGACTAAGATCGATCGCAATCCAATAAACTTTGCCCCGCGAGGAAGCGACCGCCAACTCCTTGCCATCGCGTGAAAACGCGATGCTCAGCAAAAGCTCGTCGTCAGCGGTTTCCAGATGATAGTCGGTGAAAAAATCGAACAAATCGCAATTCCAAAGCGCAACAACACCGGTTCGGTCGCCGTAAGCCAACACGGGAGCATGCCACGCAAACTCCGCAACATCTGCAATCGCGTTGGAGAATGGCCGCGCCTCGACTTCAGCAGCGAGTTCATGCACGATCAATTCGCCCGCGGCCGAAATGCGAGCGAGTACCCTCCCGTCATTGGACAAACAGACTCGTTTCATGGCTCCGACGTTGTTTTCGCGAAGCCGCGTTTGTGTATCGAAGTCCCACAAGGCGAGCTTGTCCTCGCCGCCGATCGCCACAACCCGACCGTCACCGCTCAACTCCAGATGCTCAATGGGCGAAATAGAAACGTCAACGAGGGCGTTGATCTTTTTGGACATGTCGAAGAAGAGCACTTTGTTGGCTTCGACTTTTGCTGCGTACTTAGTACTGGAAGCCCTCGTCACGAGCGGCTCCCAGTTCTTAATCCCGTCTGTTCTCGAACGTGGTGTGGCGGAATTCTCTGTTGGTTCGGAGTCGCCTGCCGCCTTGTCGAGCAACTGAGCATTCAGTTCTCGCTGCTCCGGCGTTGTGAGATCGAGCAACCGCGAGCCCGCAATGTCCAATGCCACATGGCTCGTCGTCGCTTCCTGTTCCGGCAAAGTGCCGTCAAACAGCCGCTCGCCGGTCTTCGTATCCCAAATTTGTGCCGAGTCCGAATTGACGACGACAAGTCGACTTAGATCAGGAGAAAACTGTACCTTCTTAATCCCCGCCAACTCTTCTGGCGTCATTTTCATGGTCACGACTTTGAGCGGTGGCCCTGCTTCCTCCACAGGTTCCGGCAAAGGTTCAGCCACGACCGTCGCAGGTGTCCGCAGGTGGGCTGGCAGTACGGAAGCGGCGACGAGTGCGAGCAGAAGCAAGACGCTGATGGATGCAATCACGTACCGTCGCCGATACCTCCGCTGGCGATCGGCGCGGATGCGTTCCGTGGTACGCCGACTGAGTTCTACGAGGCCAGCGAATTCGGGATCTTCTGGCAGTGAAGTTGTCGGTATTTCTTCGGCGAGGATGACGGATTCCAGGCGATCCGCGACGTCGCGAGCATGGCCGCAGCGGTGGTCAACGGCCGGTGCAATCATCCCGCCGACAAGTTCGTCCAGTGCCGTGGGAACATGCTTTCGTAGTTTGCGAACCGATGGCCCCTTGCCAACGCCCTTCGATTCTCCGTTCCCTGGTGCGGCGTACGGAACGTCGCCTGTGAGCAGATAGAAGAGCGTGCATCCGAGCGAAAAAATGTCGGCTCGGTGATCGACATCCGCTAGACCAAGAGCTTGTTCCGGTGCCACGTACTTGGCGGTCCCCAGGTGATGACCGGTTCGCGTAATGCGCGACCAGGAAGCTTCTTCGACGGACGTCTCGGGCAACTCGGTCGGCATGCACTCAAGTGGCTCCGCCTCAACGGCGTCGACCGACGACCGGAGAAACGCTAACCCCAGGTCGACGACCTTCACCGTGCCGTCCGACGAAAGAATCAAATTGGATGGCTTGATATCACGATGAATCATGTTGGCCGCGTGGATCGATTCGATTCCCAAGGCGGCTTGTCGAACGATCTCGCAGGCGTCGATGATCGCCAAGGGACCGATTAATTTCACCAGCCGCGACAAGTCGACGCCTTCGACGTGTTCCATGACAAGGAAGTGACGACCATCGACTTCGCGGGCATCCATCGCTCGCACGACGTGGGCGTGATCGACACGAGCCGCCGCCTCCATCTCCTTGCGGAAGCGAGGAAGCGACGCTTTCGACGTGGCGCTATCCAGGGGCAGCACCTTAATCGCGACAAGCTTCTTCAAATGAGTGTGGAGCCCTTGATAGACGGTCCCCATTCCGCCCACACCAATCCTGCGGATCAGTTGATAGTCGCCCAAATCGGTTCCCGATAGGTCACCTGTGTCGAATTCGGAATCGTTCAGTACCACGCGCAGATCGGCCACTACCGAATCGGTTGTAGAATCCAGTTCGTCCGCTAGCCGACCGCACGCTTGACACTCGTCTAAGTGTGATGACAGGTCCGAGTCGTCGGCGTTTCGACCGAGCAAAAAGTCGCGAATCTGCTCGGCCGTTGGGCATCGCTCTGTTAGCATGGGGCCAACTCCGCCAGTTCCTGGCGCAATCGTCGCAAGACACGGCTTTTCGCTTGTCGAATCGCGCCCTCGGAGAGCCCTAGATCTTTGGCAATGCTGGCCGTCGTTTCGCCATTCACCGTCGATCGCCAAAACGCGTTCCACGTCTTCTCCGAAAAGTCGGTCTCGATGAGCGACAGCACTCGCTGCGTGATATATGCCTGATCTTGCTCGTCGTCGAGGTCGTCGTCGCTCAGACTTGGCTCGGCGACTTCCAGCAAGAGGTTTTGTGCGGCGGTGCCCCCTTGGGCGACGGCCTTGTCACGGCATGCTCGTGCGAGGTCGCGAATGCAATTTATCGTTACCACTCGCATCCAAGTCCGAAACCGAGCCCGCTCTTTGTCATATTCGTAGCTTTTCAGATGACGCATCAATCGCACGAACACTTCCTGCGTTACGTCCGCGACGTCGGCATCCGTCAAGCCGGATCGCAGGCACCAACGACGCACCAGCGGCCCGTAGACGTGATACAGCTTGTGCCACGCTTCGGGCACATTCGCTTGGGCGTCAAAGATTAACTGGGCAGAGGTCGACTCTGAGGAAGCGGGCATCCAATTCTCTCTCCACACGGTGTACGCACTGCAACTTGCGCGTCACGCGGTTTCCGTTTACGTCTTATGGGCCCGTGTCATACACGGCAACCCAGCGCGAGTCGTCACCGCCCGCTAAAGCCAGGTGGCGACTCGTGTCTTTTCTACGTACCGCCACCGTCTCCGACAAGTTGACACGATCGTGCCCCTGTCAGCGTATGTCGGGTACAGCGAGAATTCTAGCGAATTCCCGAAATCTTGAGAATCACCGTGCAAGCCGCGTTCGGCCGATCGCCACTCGGGCGGGCATTCAGAGTGGTGCGGGCAGGTCGCGGCGGGAGAAAATCCGTACGGCAACGGCATACGAAACGACTCCAATCACTGCCAGAATCGTGTGGGAAAACATCGGCCCGTAGCCTCGCCAAGTGCCATCGCCGTTCCGCATCACGAAGCTCCACGTGTATTGTGGTAGCTGGTGTGCGATTTGGACAAACGATTCCGGTTCGTAGGCCGTGAACGCCGAGAGAAACTTCATCCACGCCAACTCGTCGGCCGACATGCCAAACAGTTTCACGACGATTTGAATTGCGTAGACACCCACCACAATTCCAATCGTCCGCCACCGATAACGGTCCCAGGACGACATCAGCGTGCTGAAACCTGCCAGCATCAGCCCGAACGCGAATAGATTGACACTAGCCGGGATAAAGAGGTCGGCATCGACGAGTTCGACCATTGGGACATAGATCGTTTCCGGTTCGGCGAACGGAATTGGTAGCTCCGTTCCGAGGAACGGTAGATAGATTGGCAGGTCAATCGACGGTGTCACAACTTGTTTGGCGGACATCGTATGAATGCCACACCACGTACCGAACCAGGCACAAAACGAGAGGATCGCCACGCCCGCGACGGTGACGCCAACTTGACTTAACATCACCGCCCGACGGCTCAATGGCTGAGCCAACAACATTTCCAGCGTTCCGCGTCCGAGTTCTCCGCTCACGCAATCCGAGCCGCGCGAAATCGCCCACAACGAAACACACCCCACGACAATTAACTCGTCGTACACCAGCGAGATGCGGCCTTCGTAGGTAATCAACCAAGCGAAGTCGACTGGCGTATAACGCTGCCAGTCACTGGGCAGCAGGTCTAAGATTTCCTTAAAACGTCCGGTGTCGAGACGGCTGACCAACCAGACTCGCAGCCAGCAAAACGTCACCATCGCGATTGCGCAAGCCGCGAGCAACCACTTCGCCTCATCGATGCGTCGCCGAATCAAAACGTGGATCATGCCGTGCCGTCCCTGTTTGCATGATACTTGTCGTACACCGACCGCAAGCCAATCGGCTCCGCCCGGATCTCTGTGACGGGCAGCGTCGCGAGCCAACGAAGCAAAGAAGACAACTCGTCGGCTTCCATCACCAACTCGCCATGCTGGCAACTCACAACGCGCACTGAATGCACCAGTTCTTCCGGCACCGTGGGAACTTCTCCAAGGAGCGACGCAGCGAGTCGATGCCTGCGGCGCAACTCCGACATGACTTGCGTATGCACCAACTTCCCAGCGCGAAGTATGGCGACTCGATCGCAGACCTCCTCAACCTCCGACAGAACGTGGGAGGAAAAGATGACGGTTCGCCCTGCCGCCTTCGCCTCGGCGATCATCTGAGAGACAGTCGCGCGAACGGAAGGGTCGAGATTAGCCGTGGGCTCGTCCAGGATGACCAGCGGTGAAGCAGTCGACATCGTGGCGGCAAATGCCAGTTTTTGTCGCATGCCCGTCGACATGAAGGCGACGCGCCGAGCCAAGTCGAGGTCCAACCGCTCGGCAAATTGTAACGCCCGTGAAAAGTCGCCGCCCGGTCGCACTTCGACGAAAAATCGCAGGACATCGCAGCCCTTCATCCCGCGATACAACCTAGCTTCGCCGGGCAAGTAGGACACCAACTGCCGCGCAGCGACCGACTGCCGCTGGCAATCTAGTCCGCCGATCGTGGCGCGACCAGACGTCGGTTGAAGATAGCCCAAAAGAAGGCGTAGGAGAGTTGTCTTGCCGGCCCCATTCGGCCCAAGCAGCCCGAACACCTCGCCGGTTTCGACACCAAGAGAGCACGCGTCGAGGGCGGCAAACCCACGATAGCGTTTCGTCAGCGAGTCTGTTTCGACAAACAACCGTTCCGTCTCCGCAACTCGCCTGGCGTCCTGACTTACTATCGCAACCTTCGTCGTATGACGAACCTCCCTACGTTGTACCGCTCGTTTGCGTTTGTACAACCAGTCAACTGGATCGCGCTTCGAGCTTGCGTGCCTTGTGGAGGAGTACGAATTGCTATGCAGAACAACTGCGCTCGACCGTCGATGTCGTCAATTTCACGGCTCCCCGCGCATCTCGCGAACCGCACTGCTGCTCCGAAGACTCAGAACTCCTGATCTGGCGGAGAATACCGTGAACCAAAATTCGTGGTCGCCTTGAATTCGGGGGGTCAAACCGGCTGACCCCACGAATTCAAGACGACCACGAATTGGATTTTGGTATCACCTTATTTTCCCGCTGCCTCGTCGAGAATCTGCGGACTCCCAGAGTTCTCGGCTCGTGGATCAGGAGTTCGGAGCCTGGTTCATTCCGCAAATCGTAACATTCGTAAGCTGCGC
>CAUJKL010000987.1 GCA_963204995.1 Planctomycetota bacterium
ACGAGGTGAGGGGGTTCACTTTCAAGCTGCTTGACGGCACGGAGGTGACTCGCAGAACGGATCCTTCGAATCCTGACAGCGACGGCGATACCGCACCCGATGGACTCGAACGCCGACTTGGCGGCGATCCACTAGACCCGACTGACCGCGACACGTTTGCCGATGATGATCGTGACGGTCTGGCTAACTTTGAAGAAGAGCTAGGGTGGGAAGTGGTTACGACGGGCCTGTCTTCGTCTGGAAATGGTCTATGCGTGACGACCTGCCCCGAAGGAGCGAATACGGGACGATTTACCGTAACCTCGAATCCGAATGACCCGGACAGCGACGATGACGGGCTTTTGGATGGCGAGGAGCGAAAACTAGGAACCAATCCGTATAGCATCGACACCGATGGGGACGGCCTTACCGATTTCCAGGAGGTGCGAGGCTTTCAATTACCTGCGGCTGCAGCCGATTTCCTAAAGGAAAAAGGCTTTATAACCACCAACCCACGCGATGCAGATACCGACAACGACAAGCTTTCGGACGGCGAAGAGGCGGGGTTCGCACTCTTCGAACTGGAGACTAAGAAGAATGAATATATTGGTGAAATTGTCGCTGTCTCAAGCTGGCCAGAGAATGTGCCACGTCCGACGTTGAACGCGGGATCGCCGACCGATGGAAGTGTCGGAGCCTACACTTTTCAACTATTAAGAAATGCTGCAGGCACTACGATCCAATGTCTTGCGAAACCTGCGCTCTCTAGCTGTGGAAGTCACGATCTCAACGCCTCGAAAGAGTACGTTTTCGACAACGGGGTAAAGCTTACATTCACAGATCTTCCAACGTTGGCTACGGGCACCGTGGCCTATTTTGATTTCGACATCTTCGCAAGAGACGACATCATTAGCGGTGTAAGCCGGGTTATCACCGACGAAACTAAATACTCGATTGTGCGGTTGGAGGGCAAGGCTGGCACTGGTACGGCTGGCACGGCATATCGCGTGTTTACTGACCCTCGGGTTGCGGATCGTGATTACGACAAGTTGGTGGACGGTCAGGAACTGGAGAACGGCTTCGACCCAAGTAAGTTTGACACCGACGGGGACCACACCGATGACTTCAAAGCGGCCGCTTGCGGGATCAAACCGGGCGAGACACCAATCAGGCTGAAAATCGAGGCAACGGAAATTAGAATCCTGGATTTCGGCGGCGATGGTTCCGGCGATCCCGGAGAACTTCGCTATGAGATCAATTATTTAAAATATGAAGCTGGCGACCCTGGATCGCTGCAGAACTTGTCGTCGTCGGGACCGAATTATTGGCAACCGACAAACGGCGGGCCTGGCGGAATAAGAGAACTACTCAACAGCCAGACGGAGCTGATGTATCAAGGGGACACGATCGAGCTAGTGGGCTACGTTCGAGAACAAGACTCAGGCGGCTCCATTACGTTTGATTGGGATAGAGAAACGGGAACGAGCAACGACCCAGTACGAGACAACTTTTTTACATACGCCGACGCAACGGGCCTAGCCGTGAACGATTCGACAGAGCTTATTGTCTTTGCGAATGCTGGCACTGGTAATACGAACAGACCAACGTCCGACAAAGACTACCGGATCGATTTCCAGGTGAAATATAGAATCACCAGGCTGGACCCGTCCCTGGGTTGCAATTTTCTCCTTAGTCCTTAATTGCTCGCTGTCCCAGTCGCCACCCGACTGGCGGCTGGGGACTGATGGTCGCTCCGATTGAGTACGCCGCTGAGTATTCCATCGGTGTACGAAACAGTCGAATTTATTCTTCTTCACTTGGGGATAGAACAACGTGGAGTCGGTCAAGTCACAGTTCCCGCAAAATCAAAATCGCATTGACGTCTATCTTCCACGCTTTCTCTCATGCAAGTGATACACCCTGTGGCGCGCCGCTCACCAACTCAGAGTGTCTCTCATCAAGCACCACGGCGACGTCGTGGCCACCGGCAGCGATCGCGGAGGCTGATCTTCGAGTGGCTTGAGGATCGGCGCGTCCTGGCGGCAGAGATCAGTCTACTGGGCAACACCATTTTGATCGCCGACGGTGATGCGAGCCCCACAATGGCCGACCATACCGACTTTGGCAGCGTGGCTACCACTGACGGATCCGTCGTGCGGACTTTCACGATTGAAAACCTCGGAGATGCTGAACTGAAACTCGACGGGACGCCGCTGGTGGCCCTCAACGGAACGCACGCCGAAGACTTCACCGTCACCGCCTTGCCAACAACGCCGATAGCCAGCGGTCGCATGACGACGTTTCAGGTCAGCTTTGATCCCAGCGGCAGTGGCCTGCGGACGGCCACACTGACGATCGCCAACGACGATGACGACGAGAACCCCTACGATTTTCAGATTCAGGGAACCGGCACCACTACCGCGACTGCGGAAATCGACCTGCGAGGCAACACGTTGTCGATCGGCGACGGAGATACTAGTCCCACAACGGCCGACCATACGGACTTTGGCAGTACGAACATTTCCGGTG
>CAUJKL010000988.1 GCA_963204995.1 Planctomycetota bacterium
TTTCTTCGAACTAACCGACAACATGGATCTGGCCGAAAAGTTTCTGAAGCGACTGTTTCGTGACGCTTTAGAAAAATGTGCGGAGGACATGGAGTTCTTCGCCGAGCGGGTCGAGAAGGAAGTCGTCTCGCGACTGGAGAAGATCGTCGACTGCGAGTTCGTGCGGCTACCCTATACAGAAGCCATCACGATCCTTGAGACCAGCGGCGAGAAGTTCGAGTTTCCTGTGACTTGGGGCACCGATCTACAATCCGAACACGAACGCTACTTGACCGAGACGAAGTTCAATCGACCGGTGATCCTGTACGACTACCCCCGCACAATCAAACCGTTCTATATGCGGGTGAACGACGACGGGAAGACCGTTCGTGCGATGGACGTGCTAGTGCCTGGAGTCGGCGAGATCATTGGTGGCAGCCAGCGCGAAGAACGATTGGATGTCCTGGAGCAGCGCATGCAGGAGCAGAACCTCAATCTCGACGAGTACTGGTGGTATCGCGATCTACGTCGATACGGGACGGTGCCGCATGCTGGTTTCGGGCTGGGCCTGGAGCGAGCCATTCAATTCATTACCGGCATGACGAACATCCGCGACGTCATTCCCTTTCCGCGAACGCCAGGGAACGCCGAGTTCTGACTTCCAATTGACACAAGCCGCGGCTGTGCTTATCGTTAAGGCACCGATTGATTTCAAGGAAGCTGTGCCATGTCCCCCCAACCCACGAATTCCAATAGCTACGCCATTGTTGGCGTCGTGATTATTAGCATTCGGGAGGAACGGGCTTAGGGCATCGAGCACCGGAAACGAACTTTATAGCCCTGACGCCCAACCGGGTTTCAGGGCTTTTTTATTGACTTTGAACTTTGAACAAAACCATGCGATCCATCCAAATCTACGACACCACGCTCCGCGACGGCACTCAAGGCGAAGGGGTCAGCCTATCACTCCAAGATAAGCTGCAAATCACACAACGCCTCGACGAGATTGGCGTCGATTATGTCGAAGGTGGATATCCACTCTCCAACGAGAAAGACGTTGAGTTCTTTCAACGCGTTCGCGAACTCGGACTGAAACACACAAAGGTGTGCGCTTTCGGCATGACTCGTCGTCGTGGTATAGCCGCCAAGGATGATCCCGGCATGCGAGCGCTCTACGAATCCGAGGCACCTGTCTGCACGGTGGTCGGTAAGACCTGGGACTTTCACGCGACGGAAGTGCTGCGTGTCACGCTGGAAGAAAATCTGGAGATGATCGCGGACAGCGTTCGCTTCCTCGCCGAATCGGGACGTGAAGTGATCTACGACGCCGAGCATTTCTTCGACGGTTGGAAGGCGAACCCCGAGTACGCGGCCAAGACAATTCAAGCGGCTGCGTCGGCCGGTGCTCAGTTGGTAGTGCTGTGCGACACCAACGGCGGATCGTTGCCGGAGGAGATCGCTGCGCTCGTCAAAGAGGCTCAGGCTGCGTTAAAGCCGCATGGCGTGTCCGTGGGAATTCACTGTCACAACGATTGTGACCTGGCGGTCGCGAATTCGCTCGCCGCCGTGGATGCCGGCGCGGTTCAAGTGCAAGGTACGATCAACGGCTTTGGCGAGCGGTGTGGCAATGCCGATCTGATCTCCGTCGTTTCTAATCTGGCATTCAAGAAGAAAGGCTATCAGGTACTCGGCGGCACGAATCTCGATCATCTCACCGAATTGTCGCGATACGTGTATGAGCAAGCGAATATGCTCTACCGCAATAATCAGCCATTCGTCGGCAAGAGTGCTTTCGCTCACAAAGGCGGCATGCACGTCCACGCGATCAATCGGGCGACTCAAAGCTACGAGCACATGAACCCGGCGTTGGTCGGCAACGAGCGACGGATTCTGGTGAGTGAGTTGTCGGGCCGCTCGAATATCGTTGCTTTGACGACGAAGCATAACATCACCGAAGATCGCGAGTTAATGGATCGCATTCTGGCTCAAGTGGTCGAGATGGAAAATCGCGGCTATCAGTTCGAAGCGGCGGGCGGTTCGTTTGACCTGCTTGTGAAGAAATGTGCGGGGAACTTTACGCCGCATTTCGAGCGGCTGAAGTACCACGTCGAAGTTTCCGCGCCACAGGATGAAACCGTCGTTACCGAAGCAACGGTAAAACTAAACGTCAAGGGCGAACTGCGGCATGAAGTGGGAGAAGGTGACGGTCCCGTCAACGCGTTGGATGCGGCACTTCGCAAGGCACTCAACGGCAACTATCCGAACCTGCGAGCGATGCGACTGGTCGATTACAAGGTCCGCGTGGTAAACTCTGAAGCCGGCACTGCCGCCCGCATCCGAGTCAGCATCGAAAGTGCCGACGAACACGATGTCTGGGGCACCGTCGGCGTCAGCGAGAATATCATCGAGGCGAGTTGGATCGCGCTGAATGATGCGATCGAATACAAGCTGTACAAAGACGAATGTGTCCAATAATAGTTGGAAGCAATGATTAAGAGCATTCCCCCGAAGATCGAATTGATAGAAGTCACGGACCCTGACGAGATCCGGCAGGCGAACGAACAGCGGCGACAGTTCGATCGCAATCGTGATTGGTTTCGAACCAATGTGCCAGACGCCTTTGAGAAGTATCGTGGTCGCGTGATTTGTGTTGCCAATGAGGAACTCTTTGTGGCGGACACTTCCGAGGAAGTAATCGCAGCAGCAATGACTGCCCACCCCAAAGCAACAGGCTGGTTTACGCGTATCATTCCGCGAGAGAAGATACCGCGAATTTACATGGGTTTACCAAACG